>DNMQ01000174.1 GCA_003488145.1 Pseudomonas sp. | reverse complement strand
CAGGTGATCCGCCTGTTCGAGCAGCACCTGCTGGCGCACCGGCATGCCGAGCAGGCGGCATTGCAGCAGGCGATCCTCGACAGCGCCTCCAGCGCCGTGCTGATCACCCGCCCGGACGGCATCGTCACCAGCGTCAACCCGACCGCCGAACGCCTGCTCGGCTACAGCGAGCAGGCGCTGGCCGGCCACCCGCTGACCACTGCGCTCTTTCGCCACGAAGCGCTGGAGCGGCGCGCCAAGCTGCTCTCCAGCGAACTCGAGATGCCGGTGGAAGCGGGATTCGCAGTGCTCACCGCGCCGCTGCACCTTGGCCGCCGGGAGATGTCCGAGTGGCGCCTGCGCCACCAGAGCGGCAGCGAAGTGCCGGTGCTGCTGGGCGTCACCGCCATCCACGATGAACAGGAACAGCTGCGTGGCTACCTGATCAACGCCTACGACCTGGCCTACCAGGAACANNTTTCCCTACGTCAGCGAAGGGGTCGAGCAGATCTACGGCCTCAGCCCGGGGCAGCTGGCCAGCAGCTTCGCGCCCATCGTCGGGCGCGTGCACGCACTCGATCGCAGCACCCTGCTGAGCAGCATCCGCAAGGCCGCCGCCGAGCTCACGCCGTGGCACAGCGAGCACCGCGTCGACCACCCACGCAAGGGCCTGATCTGGGTCGAGGCGCGCGCCACACCGCTGCGACAGGTCGATGGCTCGGTGCTCTGGCACGGTTTCGTCACCGACATCACCGCACGCAAGGCCGAGCAGCTGGAGCTGGACAAGCAGCAGGAAATGAACCGGCGTCTGCTCGAAGCGTTGAGCGAGGCGGTGATCGCCTGCGACGCCGAGGGCAATCTGACCCTGTTCAACGAGAAGGCCAAGCAATGGCACGGCGCCGATGCCGCGCCGGTGTCGCCGGACGAATGGGCCAGCCATTACCAGCTGTACCGGGCCGATGGCGTCACGCCGCTGCAGCCGGAAGAGATCCCGCTGCGCCGCGCCCTTGGCGGCGAACACGTGATCGATCACGAGATGGTCCTGCTCAGCCAGGGCACGCCGCGCCATGTGCTGTCCAACGCCGATCCGCTGTACACCTCCGATGGCCAGCTGCTGGGCGCTGTCGCCGTGCTGCACGACATCACCGCGCGCAAGCGCATCCAGCGCCTGCAGCGCGAACTCATATACACGGTCCGCCACGAGCTGCGACCGCCGCTGACACCCATCACCGGCGCGCTGGCGCTGGTCTGCTCCAATGTCATGGGCGAGGTTCCCGGGCAGATGCGCGAACTGCTGGACATCGCCCAGCAGAACAGCCAGCGCCTCGGGGCACTGATCGACGACCTGCTGGACATGGACAAGCTGCATGCCGGCAAGATGCGCTTCGACCTGCTCGAGCAGCCGCTACTGCCGCAGCTGGAGCTGGCCCTGCGCAGCAATGGCAGCTACGCCGAACGCCATGGCGTGCAGCTGCGCCTGGGCGACTGCCCGGCGGTGCAGGTGGAAATCGACGCCATGCGCCTGCAGCAGGTGCTGAGCAACCTGCTGTCGAACGCCGCGAAGTTTTCGCCGCCCGGCGAGCAGGTCGAACTGTCGGCCCGCATGCGTGACGGCCACGTGCGGGTCAGCGTCCGAGACCGGGGCCCAGGCATTTCCGACGAATTCCGTGAACGGGTATTCCAGAAGTTCGCCCAGGCCGATTCGTCCGACAGCCGCCAGCAGGGCGGCACCGGCCTCGGTCTGGCGATCAGCAAGGAGCTGATCGAGCACATGGGCGGACAGATCGGCTTCGAATCCGCACCCGGCCAGGGCGCCTGCTTCTGGTTCGAGCTGCCCGTCCGGGGCGAGACCAAGGAGAGTTCGTGAACAGACAGCTCAAGCGCATCCTGCACGTCGAGGACGTTCCTTCCATTCAAGTGGTGACGCGCATCGCCCTGGAAAAGATCGGCGGCTTCGAGGTGCTCAGCTGTCTATCCGGCCAGGCGGCCCTGGACCAGGTTCAGGCGTTCGCCCCCGACCTGATCCTGCTCGATGTGATGCTGCCGCAGATGGATGGCATCGAGCTGGTCCGCCAACTCGGCGATCTGGTGGACCTGCAGCAGATTCCGGTGGTCTTTCTCACCGGCCATCTGCAGCCCGAGCGGCTGCAGGAGCTGCGCCAGCTCGGTGTGCGCCAGGTGTTGAACAAACCCTTCGACCCCCTGCAGCTGGCCTCCCAGCTGCAGCAGGTGTGGGAGGCCGAGCATGGATGAGCGTGCCCGCCTGGCGCTGCAGGAACAGCTCACCCAGCTTGAGCAGCAGTTTGGCGAACGCCTGCAGGCGGACCTGGCAGAACTGGCAACGCTCGCCCGTGACCTGCAGCAGACCCGCGCCACCGGCAGCCGCCGCCAGCTGATGCTGAGCGTGCGCGAGCGACTCCATCGCCTGGCGGGCGCGGCCGGGACCTTCGGTTTCGCCAGCCTCGGGGACAACGCCCGGCAGCTCGAACAGCGCGCCGATCGCTGGCTGGACTCGGCCAAGCCCGGCAGCCGCGCCGCCGATGCCTTCGCCGCCGCCCTGCTGCAACTGGCCAGCGAGACACCCGGGCAGGAGCGCGAAGGCGCAGCGGCGCTGCCGGTGCACCACGAAGAGCCGGCGCCGGGCTGCCGCATCTACCTGATGAAGCGCGACCCGATCGCCGCCACCAGCATGGCGGTGACCCTGCGCAACTTCGGCTACATGGTCAGCCAGTGGCATGATTTCGCCGCACTCGAGCAGGCCCTGGCCAACGAGCTGCCCGATGCGCTGATCGTCGGCATCGAACATGAAGGCGAGTTCGATGCACTGGCCGCGCTGCAGCAGAGCCTGGAGCAACCCCTGCCGCTGCTGGTGATCCACGATCGCAACGACTTCGCCAGCCAGCTGGCCGCGGTGCGCGCCGGTGCCCAGGGCTTCTTCGTCCGCCCGCTGGACATCACTCAGCTGGAAAACAGCCTGGAGCGCTGCCTCGACCGCCAGCAGGGCGAGCCCTTCCGTGTGCTGATCGTCGACGACGACGCCGAGCTGGCGGCGCGCTACAGCCTGGTGCTGCGCAACGCGCAGATGCAGGTGCAGACCCTCACAGAACCGACCCGCGTGCTGGACGCCATGCGCAGCTTCAACCCCGAGGTCGTGCTGCTGGACGTCAACATGCCCGAATGCTCGGGCCCGGAGCTCGCGCAGATGATCCGCCTGCATGACGAGTGGCTGCGGGTGACGATCATCTACCTGTCGGCGGAAACCGACACCCACCGGCAGATGGCCGCCCTGCTCAAGGCCGGCGACGATTTCATCACCAAGCCGATCAGCGACAGCGCGCTGGTGGCCGGTGTCTATTCGCATGCCCAGCGTGCCCGCTCGCTGAGCACCGCGCTGGCCCGCGACAGCCTGACCGGCCTGCTCAAGCACGCCGACATCAAGGA
>DNMQ01000175.1 GCA_003488145.1 Pseudomonas sp. | reverse complement strand
CGCATCCAGATGCTGCTGGCCGGGCGCGGCGCCGAGCAGCTGTATTTCCACGAAGTCTCCTCCGGCGCCGGCCAGGATCTGCAGGAAGCCTCGAAGATCGCCCTGTCGATGGTCGGCGCGCTGGGCATGGGACCGAACGGCTCGCTGCTCAGCCTGCAGGCCGTGCGCGACGCCCATATCGAGTTCGATTCCGGCGAGTCCATCCGCGCCGCCGACCAGTTGCTGCAGCAGCTCTACAGCGACTGCATCGCCTTGCTGCAGCGTCTGAAGCCGGCCCTGGACGAGATCGCCGACAAGCTGCTGGCCGAAGAAACCGTGCCGGGCGAAGACGTGCTGGCGGCCATCGAGCGACTGCCGGCGCAGCATCACGAAGCCAGCGTCAGCTCCATCATCGGCCATGCGCTGAGCAGCATCGACCGCGTCGCCGCCAGCGCCATGGAGGGGGCCGACCGTTTCGAACTGGCTCCGGTGGTCTCACCGGACGAGGACGACGAAGGCCCGACCCGGCTCTGAGCCGGGCATAACCGGGTGCCGGCCGCTCAGTGCAAGGCCGGCGCCCGCTCCTCCTGCAGCGTGGCGATGCCCGCCAGACGCCGCGACAGCACGCCGAAGCGTCGGCGGTACTGTGCCGGGGTCAGGCCGACCTTGCGCCGGAACAGCCGGCCGAAGAAGCCCGCATCCTGATAGCCCACCTCCCAGGCGATCGCCTCCACCGACAGCTCGCCGCTCTCCAGCAATTGCTTGGCCTCCTCCAGACGCAGGGTGTGGATGTAGTCCAGCGGCGTCAGCCCGGTGGCCAGGGCGAAGCGGCGCTGGAAGGTGCGCTCCGGCAGGCCGCTGATGCGCACCATGGCACTCACCGGCGCCTCCTCCTCGTAATGCTGTGCGGCCCATTCCTGGCAGCGGGCGATGATCGGATCGGCCAGCTGACCGGTGCGCATCATCGCCGCGTAGGCCAACGGACTGGTCGCGTCCCAGTCGAACAGGTTCAGCCGCGCCACTTCCATCGCCTCGCGTGCACCGACGAAACGGGCGATGAGAAACAGCCCCAGCGCGTGCCAGCTGCTGCCGCTGCCGGACATCACCAGGCGCTGGCCGATGCCGGTACTGACCAGCGCCTTGTCCGGATGCCAGTGCACGTCCGGATACTCGCGGCGCAGGCAATCGCAGTAACCCCAGTGCGAGGTGCCTTCGCAACCGGCCAGCAGCCCGGTCTGCGCCAGCAGCATCGCCCCCGAGCAGGCCGCGGCCAGCGTCGCCCCGGCCGCGTAGCGCTCGCGTAGCCATTGCGCCTCGGGCGCATAGCGCTCGTCCAGGGGCTCCCAGGGGCTGACGGCTAGATTGCTGACGATCACCACGTCCGCCGGCGGAGCCTCGGCGAGGCTCGCATCGGGCTGGACCGGAATGTCGTTGTATACCCGCAGCAGCCCGCCGTCACGGCTGACGATGAGTGGCCGGAACGGCGACGCCACATCGCAGCGGTGCATCAGCTGCTGCCAGTCGCGACGGGTGCCAAGCAGCAGGTCATAGAGGCCGAAGAGCGTCGAGGCCGTGCTGTCCGGCGTCGCCAGCAGGGCGACGGTCAATGGCGGACGTTCGGCGATCTCGGAGCGGGCCATGGCGGAAATAGCCGTTTTGTTTCCAGGATGACTGGGGTGCAAAGCAAGCGTAACCCCGAGTATTGGCGCGTTGGCCGACACCAACGAACCGGACTCATGGAGCATAGAACAATGAAAGACGCACACGGGTACCAACTGACCGGCTGCAACGGCGAGGCGCAGGCCCTGCTCGATCAGGCGCTGGCGCAATTCCGCTGCCTGCACGCCGCCTCGCTGGCAACCACCGAGGCCGCGCTGCAGGCCTCGCCTGAACTGGTGATGGGCCATGTCCTGCACGCCTGGCTCTATCTGCTTGGCACGGAGGCAGCTGCCCTCCCGGTGGCCCGGGCCTCGCGTGACCGCGCCCTGGCCTTGCCGCACAACGAGCGGGAAGCCCGTCACCTGCACGCCCTGGGGCTGCTCATGGATGGCCGCTGGTACGCCGCCGGCCGCGCGCTGGAAGACCTCAGCGTCGACTATCCCCACGACCTGCTCGCCCTGCAGGCCGGCCACCAGATCGACTTCTTCACCGGCGACGCCCGCATGCTGCGCGACCGCATCGCCCGCGTGCTGCCGGACTGGTCGCTGGAAGTGCCGGGCTACCACGCCCTGCTTGGCCTGTACGCGTTCGGCCTCGAGGAAAGCGGCGACTACCGCCTTGCCGAGCGCCTGGGCCGTGAAGCGGTGGCGCTGCAGCCCGACGATGCCTGGGCCCAGCACGCCGTTGCGCATGTACTGGAAATGCAGGGGCGGCGCGAGGAAGGCATCGCCTGGATGCGCGGCAATCCGGCCTGGCAGCAGGACAGCATGCTCGCCGTGCACAACTGGTGGCACCTGGCGCTGCACCATTTGGAAATGGATGACTTCGACAGCGTCCTGGCCCTGTTCGACGGCCCGCTGAACGGTCACGGCAGCACCCTGGCGCTGGAGCTGATCGACGCCAGCGCGCTGCTGTGGCGCCTGCAGCTGCGCGGGGTGGAGGTCGGCCAGCGCTGGTCCGGCGTGGCCGAGCGCTGGGCGGCGATGGCCGCGGATGGCTGCTACGCCTTCAACGACTTCCATGCGGCGATGGCCTTCGCCTGCGCCGGTCGCGACGACCTGCTCGACCTGTTGCACGACGCACAGCGGCGGGCCTGCGGGCGCGCTGACGACAACGCACGCTTTACCGCCCTGGTCGGCGCTCCGGCAGTCGCGGCGGTCGAAGCCTTCGTCGAGGGCGACCATGCGCGCTGCATCGATCGGTTGCGGGGCATCCGCAATCAGGCGCAGCTGTTCGGCGGCAGCCACGCCCAGCGTGACCTGATCGACCAGACGCTGATCGTCGCCGCCCAGCGTGCGGGCCAGCAGGGTCTCGCTCGTGCGTTGCAGCGCGAACGCCTGATGCTGGCCGAGCAGCGGCGCATGCAGTGAAGGAAGGGAGTGACGGGGAGAGGCAATGCACGCCTCTCCCCTTGCGTGACGCTAAGGCAGCAGCACCAGGCGGTTGGGCAGTTCGTTGCGCTCGTGGGTCTTGGGTACATGCTGCGCCAGCAGTGCACCGCTGGCTTCGATGCAGCCGAGGAA
>DNMQ01000179.1 GCA_003488145.1 Pseudomonas sp. | reverse complement strand
ACCGCCAGCAGCGAGCCGATCATCCACGGCAGCGGCCAGTTGGCCAGAGCTGCCAGCCAGCCGCCGACCGCACCGATCAGCGGGGTCGCCCACCAGGCCGGCAGCCGCCGATGCATGTCAGGCCTGCGCCTCGACCACGTTGCCGCGGCGGCGCTTGAGGTACCAGCGCAGCGCCGGCATACCGAGCATCGCCACGGTCAGCGCCCACAACGCCAGGGTGATCGGGCTGCCCCAGAGGATGCCCAACTCACCGTTGGAGATCGACAGCGCACGGCGCAGGTTGTCTTCCATCATCTCGCCGAGAACGAAGCCGAGAATCAGCGCCGACAGCGGGAAGTCCAGCTTGCGCAGCAAGTAGCCGAACACGCCGAGGCCGACCATCAGCACCAGGTCGAAGGTGGTGCTGTGCACCGAATACACGCCGACCATGCTGATCACGGTGATCGCCGGCACCAGCACCCAGTTCGGCACGGCGAGCATGCGCGAGAACAGGCCGACCAGCGGGATGTTCATCACCAGCAGGATCACGTTGCCGATGAACAGCGAAGCGATCAGGCCCCAGACCACGTCCGGCTGCTGTTCGAACAGCAGCGGGCCGGGGGTGATGTTGTAGAGCGTCAGCGCGCCGATCATCACCGCTGTGGTGCCTGAACCCGGCACGCCGAGGGTCAGCATGGGGATCAGCGAGCCGCAGGCCGAGGCGTTGTTGGCCGCTTCCGGCGCCGCCAGGCCGCGCAGGTCGCCATCACCGAAGCGGCCCTTGTCGCCGGCCATGCGCTTCTCGCTCATGTAGGTCATGGCGCTGGCGATGGTCGCCCCGGCGCCCGGCAGCGTGCCGATGACGAAGCCGGCCACGGCGCTGCGCACCATGGTCCAGAAGGTCAGGCAGAACTCCTTGAAGTTGAACAGCAACCGGCCGCTGGCCTTCACCGCCTGCTGCCCGCTGTGGGTTTTCTCCAGCATCAGCAGGATCTCGCTGACACTGAAGAAGCCGATCACCACGATGACGAACTGGATACCGTCGGACAGGCTGACGCTGCCGAAGGTGAAGCGGTAGACGCCGGTAGTGGAATCGACACCGACGGTGGCCAGGGCCAGGCCCATCAGCGCGGCCATCAGCGTCTTCACCGGCTTGTCGCCGACCATGCCGCCGAGACAGGCGATGGCGAAGATCATCAGCACGAAGTACTCCGCCGGGCCGAAGGCCACCGCCCACTTGGCCAGCAGCGGGGCGAACAGCACCACGCCGCAGGTGGCGATGATGCTGCCGATAAAGGAGCTGACCGCGGACAGCGACAGCGCGATGCCGGCCTTGCCCTGGCGCGCCAGCGGGTAGCCGTCGAGGGTGGTCATCACCGCGGCCGCATCACCCGGCACGTTGAGCAGGATCGCCGAGATGCGGCCGCCGTACTCGCAGCCCAGGTACACGGCAGCGAGCAGGATCAGTGCGGTCTCCGGCGGCAGGCCGAGGGCGAAGGCCAGCGGCAGCAGCAGCGCCACGCCGTTGATCGGACCGAGGCCCGGCAGCAGGCCGACCACGGTGCCGACGAAGGCGCCGAACAGCGCCACCAGCAGGTTGGTCGGTCGCGTGGCGACATCGAAGCCCTGCATCAAGAAATTCAGTGTTTCCATTTCAGCTCTCCAGCAGACGCAGCAGGCCAAGCGGCAGCGGCACGTCCAGCAGGTAATCGAACAGCCCGTAGAGCAGCACGCCAAGCAGCGCACCGCTGATCACGCTGGGCCACAGGCGACCGTTGAACAGCAGACCGAGGGCGAAACCGGCCAGGGCGGTGCTGATGACGAAACCCAGGGTTTCGAACAGCAGCGCGTAGGCCAGCAGGGCCAGCACGCACAGCACGGCGCGCTGCGCCTTGGGCCGATCGAACGCCGGCGTCGGCTCACCGTGCGGCTTGAACAGCAGCCACGCCGCACCACAGGCCATCAGCAACAGCAGCAGCAACGGGTAGGCGCGCGGCCCGACCGGGTCGTAGGCAAAGGGCGCCTCGAAGCCCCAGGCGAGCAGGGCGAGGCCGGCGCAGGCGAGCAGCCACGCCGCGGCGAAGACACGTACGTACATGACGGGATACCTCAGGGATTCGGCGACCCGGCAGCTGCCGGATCGACCGTGCGGCCCGCGAACGCGGGCCGGTTCGCGTTACTTGACCAGGCCGAACTCGCCGGCCAGCGCCTTGTAGTCCTGCACCTGCTTCTTGACGAAGGCCTCCAGCTCATCGCCGGTCATCGACAGCGGGAACAGGTCGCGCTGTTCGCGCAGCTTGGCGAAGTCTTCGTCGGCGAGCAGGGTGTCGAACTGGGTCTTCCACCAGTTGAAGTCCTCGTCAGGCACTTCCGGCCCCATGTAGAAGCCGCGGATCACCGGCCAGCTGATGTCGTAACCCTGTTCCCTGGCAGTAGGAATGTCGGCCAGCTTGCCCGGCAGACGCTCGTCGGAGAGCACGGCGAGGATGCGGATCTTGCCGGCGTCGAGCTGCGGGGTGACTTCGCCGAGGCCGCTGGAAGTGACCTGCACATGGCCGCCGAGCATGGCGGTGAGCGTTTCGCCGCCGCCCTCGAAGGCGACGTAGCGCAGCTTCTTCGGATCGACACCGGCAGCGCGGGCGATCAGCGCGGTCTGCATCCAGTCCTGGCCGCCGATGGTGGCGCCGGCGCCGAACACCACGCTGCCCGGGTCCTTCTTCACCGCGGCAATCAGCTCGTCGAGGTTCTTGTACGGCGCGTCGGCACGTACCGAGATGGCGCCGTAATCAGTGCCGACCGCGGCGAGCCAGCGCACGGCGTTCTCGTCGTAGCGACCGAACTTGCCCTGGGCGAGGTTGAGCAGCGAGCCGCTGGAGAAGGCGGTGATGGTGCCGGCTTCCGCCGCACGCTGGGCAACCACCGCGTTATAGGCCACCGCGCCGACGCCGCCGGGCATGTAGGTGACGCGCATCGGAGCTTCGAGCAGGCCGCTGTCCTTCAGGCCGCTCTGGGCCAGCTTGCAGGTCAGGTCGAAACCGCCGCCGGGCTTGGCCGGGGCGATGCACTCGGGGCGCTTGGGTTCGGCCAGCAGCTGGCTCGAGAGCAGCAGGCAGGACGACAGCAGGGCGAAACGGCTGAGTCTGGTTTTCATCGGGTAGTCCTCGCGTTCTTGTTCTGTTTACCAGATCGGCAGGCTGTAGCTGACGATCAGACGGTTCTCGTCGGCGTCGCGGGCGAAATCGGAGCGGTACATCGCGTTACGCCAGCGCAGCGCGACATTTTTCAGCGGGCCGCTCTGCACCACGTACTTGAACTCGAAGTCGCGTTCCCACTCGCTGCCGTTGTTGCCGCCTGAGTACTCGGCGTTGTCGCCGGAGATGTAGCGGGTCAGGAAGGTCAGCCCGGGGATGCCGACAGCGGCGAAGTTGTAGTCGTAACGCGCCTGCCAGGAGCGCTCGTCGGCGTTGGCGAAGTCGTTGATCTGCACGAAGTTGACCAGGAACGGATCACCGCCGTCGATGTAGGCGTAGCCGGTATCGCCGCGCATCTGCTGGTAGCCGACGCTGACCTTGTGCCCGCCCAGGCTGTAGCCGAGCATGCCGTTCCAGGCCTGGTTATCGATCTTGCCGGCATTCGCCGCGCCGGTGTCGTCGCTGAGCATCACGCGCAGGTCCGCACTCAGCGCGGAGTTGTCGCTCAGCGGCTTGTTCGCCAGCAGGCCGAAGAAGTGCTGGCGGTACACGTCATCCAGCTCGCCGTAGTAGTAGCGCCCGGTGAGGTTCTCGTTGAAGGCGTATTCGGCACCGGCGAAGGTCAGGTGGTCGGCCTCGGCGGCGCTGGCGAAGCGGCCGTTCTTGTTGTTCAGCTGCAGGTCCTGGGAGTTGGTCGAGGAGCGGTCGATCACCTTGTCGAGACGGCCGCCGGTGAGGGTCAGGCCATCGATATCGGTCGAGGTGACGGTGGCGCCTTCGAACACCTGCGGCAGCGTGCGGCTGTCACTGGCCTTGACCACCGGCATCTCGGGAATATGCGAGCCGTAGCGCAGCTCGGTGTCGGCGATCTTGGCCTTGGCGGTCAGGCCCAGGCGGCTGAACTCGTCGGGCGTGCTGCCATCGTCGTGCACCGGCAGCAGGTCGGTGCCAGCGCGGCCGCCACCGGAATCCAGCTTGACGCCGAGCATGCCCAGGGCATCGAGGCCGACGCCGACGGTGCCTTCGGTGAAGCCCGACTGGACGTCGAGGATGAAGCCCTGGGTCCATTCTTCACGCTTGGACTGGCCGCTGCCTTCGCGGAAATCGCGGTTCAGGTAGATGTTGTGGGTCTGCAGGGTCGCGCTGCTGTCTTCGATGAATGCGGCCTGGGCCATGGGTGCCAGCGAGGCGGCGGCAATGGCCAAAGCGAGACGGGCAGGAGCGGGTGAACGTCTGACGGCAGTCAGCATCGGGTATCTCCACTATTGTTTTTGTTGTGACGGCGCATGCGCCGCGCGTGGTGGTTCGAGCCACCTGCGAGCGATCCTAGGCGGTCAAGCTTTCGCCAGCCTTTCAGCGCTGAAAGCCAGCAGCGGCGTGAAAGTTCTGCCGCTACACTGGCGCTCCGTCGCCATCGCAGAGGACAGGCAATGCGAATTCTTCTGGTCGAGGACCACCCCCAGCTGGCCGAAAGCGTGGCGCAGGCAATGCGCGCCGCCGGCTGGACCGTGGACCTGCTGCACGATGGCGTCGCCGCCGACCTGGCGCTGGCCAGCGAGGACTACGCGCTGGCGATTCTCGACGTCGGCCTGCCACGGCTCGACGGCTTTCAGGTGCTGGCGCGCCTGCGCGAGCGCGGCAAGACGCTGCCGGTACTGATGCTCACCGCGCGTGGCGAGGTCAGTGATCGCGTGCACGGGCTCAACCTCGGCGCCGACGACTACCTGGCCAAGCCGTTCGAACTGTCCGAGCTGGAAGCGCGGGTCAAGGCGCTGCTGCGACGCAGCGTCGGCGGCGGCGAACGCCAGCAGCGTTGCGGCGCGCTGGTCTACGATCTGGATGCGCGGCGCTTCAGCCTGGCCGACGAGCCACTGACGCTGACCTCCCGCGAGCAGGGCGTGCTGGAAGCGCTGATCGCCCGCCCCGGTCGGGTGATGAGCAAGGATCAGCTGGCCGCCCAGGTATTCGGCCTGGACGAGGACGCCAGCGCCGACGCGATCGAGATCTACATCCACCGTCTGCGCAAGAAGCTTGAGGGCCAGCCGGTACGCATCGTCACCTTCCGCGGCCTCGGCTACCTGCTCGAGGCGCTCGATGGCTGAGGAAGCGCTCGCCGGCAGCCTGCGCGCGCGGCTGCTGCGGCGGCTGGCGATCCTGCTCGCACTGCTGTTGCTGTTTGGCGGCCTGAGCGCCTACTGGAACGGCCGCGCCGCCGCCGATACCGCCTACGACCGCACCCTGCTCGCATCGGCCCGGGCCATCGCCGATGGACTGGTCACCCATGAAGGCGTGCTGCGCGCCAACGTGCCCTACGTGGCGCTGGACACCTTCGCCTACGACAGCGCCGGGCGCATCTACTACGGGGTGCTGGACATCCAGGGGCGCCTGGTCAGCGGCTACGAGAACCTGCCGGCGCCCGCTGCCGACGTCCCGCGCACCGACGACTACCCTGCGCTGGCGCGCTTCTACGACGGCGAGTTCCAGGGCCAGGGCGTGCGCCTGGTCAGCCTGCTGCAGCCGGTCAGCGAACCGGAGCTCACCGGCATCGCCGAGATCCGCGTGGCCGAAACCCTCGGCGCCCGCGAGCGCATGGCGCGCGGTCTGCTGACCGACACCCTGTGGCGCGTCGGCCTGCTGGCGGTTGCCGCGCTGGTGCTGGTGTGGCTGGCGGTCAGTGCCGCGCTGCGACCGCTGGGCCAGCTCAGCGAGGCGGTGCAGGAACGCGCACCGGATGACCTGCGGCCGCTGCCACTGATCAGCGTGCAACGCGAGCTGAGGCCGCTGGTGGCGGCGCTCAACGGATTCACCGAGCGCCTGCGCGGGCAGTTCGAGCGCCAGGCGCGCTTCATCGCCGATGCCTCCCACGAGTTGCGCACGCCGCTGGCGGCGCTCAAGGCGCGGATCGAGCTGGGCCTGCGCGAAGCCGAACCGACGGTCTGGCGCAGCACCCTGGAAGACGCCGGACAGAGCACCGACAAGGTCATCCACCTGGCCAACCAGCTGCTCTCGCTGGCACGCATCGAAAGCGGCGCGCAATCCATCGCCGAAGGCGGCGCGCAGCGCCTGGACCTGTCGCAGCTCGCCCGCGAGCTGGGCCTGGCGATGGCCGCGCTGGCGCACAAGCGCGGCGTCGCCCTGGCGCTGGAGGCGGAGGCACCGGTATGGATCGACGGCGAGCCGACGCTGATCAGCGAACTGCTGAGCAACCTGCTGGACAACGCGCTGGCGCATACCGGCGACGGCGGCAACGTGGTGCTGCGCGTGCTTGACGGCGCCGTGCTGGAGGTGGAGGACGACGGCCCGGGTATTCCGGCCGCCGAGCGCGATCGCGTCTTCGCACGCTTCTACCGCCGCGACACCAGCGGCCATGGTGCCGGCCTCGGGCTGGCCATCGTCGGCGAAATCGTCCGCGCCCATCGCGCCGAGATCAGCCTGGATCAGGGCGCTCTCGGCGGCCTGCTGGTGCGGGTGCGTTTCGTACCGGCCGAGAGCTGAGGGGCGGCCGCGCCTCAGGCAAACACAGTCGCGCCATCCGGCCCGAGGTCGGCGGCCTCGACCACGCAATTGCGGCCGCTGCGCTTGGCCTCATAGAGCGCACGGTCTGCTGCACTGAGCAACTCCAGCGGCGACGCCGCGGCTTGCGGATCAAGCGTAGCCACGCCAAAGCTGATGGTCAGGCTGACGCGCTCGCCGTCGCAGTCGAGCTCAAGCCGCTCGACATCCTGCCGCATCCGCTCGGCCAGCAGCACCGCCTGCGGCCCGCCGGTTGCCGGCAGCGTGATGACGAACTCCTCACCACCGTAACGCGCCGCGAGATCACCGGCTCGCTGGCAATGCTGCTGGAGCACCGCCGCGACCTGGCGCAGGCACTCGTCGCCGAACGGATGGCCGTAGCTGTCGTTGACTCGCTTGAAGTGATCGATGTCGCCCAGCAGGACGGTCAACGGCGTGCCGTTGCGGCGTCCGCGACGGACCTCGTCTTCGAGTAGCTGATCGAACTGGCGGCGATTGGCGAGGTGCGTCAACGGATCGGTGGAGCTCAGTCTGAGCAGCTCGGCATTCGCCAGCTCGAGACCGTGACGGACTTCCTCGAGCGCCTTGGTGCGCGCCACTACGCGCGTTTCCAGCTCTTCATTGGCACGCTGTTGGATCTGCAGTGCCTGTTGCTTGGCCTGCAGGTGCTGCTCGCGTTCGTCGGCCAGGCTGCGCGAGGTCTCCAGCGCCAGCTGCTGGGCGGCGATGCGTTGATCGCGCTCCAGGTTGATCCGTTCGGCAAGCGCCATCGATAGCAGCACGAACTCGATGAACATGCCTACCAGCTGGCCATGCAGCGTCAGCCGATTGAGTGGCATGTAGCCCCACAGCGCCAGGAGGTGAATGACGGTGAAACCCAGCAGCGTTATCCAGGCGATGCTGAACAGCCGCGCCGATACGTTGCCACGGGCCCACAACGTGAGCGTCACCGCCAGGCTGATCAGGCAGTAGGGCAGCGCCACGTATTCCATGAACAGCCAGTGTGCATGATCCGGAATCAGCAGCACCGCCAACAGCACCGTGATCCAGTAGCAGCCCAGCACCCAGGTGATGTGCCAGACCCAGCCGCCGTACTGGCGAACCTGCAGAAAGCGTACGACGAAAAGCAGCGGAGTAAGGAAGCACAGGGTTGCCGACAGCGTGTAGAAGCGCGCCGAGAACGGCGGTGCGCCGGGCCACAACACCAGCTGGCCGAAGCCGCTCATGGTGCCGACGTAGAACATTGCGCTGAGCAGATACAGCACGTACAGCAGATAGCTGAGATCGCGGGTGAAAATCAGCAGGCTCAGGTTGTACAGCACGATGACGATCATGCCGCCGAAGAACAGGCTGAACAGCGCCGTATCGAGCACCTTGCCCTCGATGAAGCTCGTCTCGTCGACCAGCTCCAGCGGCAGCACCATCAGCTCGCTGGCCTCCAGCTGCAGATAGACCACCGCCTGCTCGCCGGGCTGCAGGTTCAGCGGGAAGACCAGGTTGTGATCGACCACCGGCCGCTGACTGACCGCCAGCGTATCGCCAGCGACCATGGGCTCACCCCATCGGTCCTGCCGCGGGTAGTAGACGCGCAGCGTAACGCGGTCGAGCACGGGCCACTTGAGCAACAGATACCAGCTGCTGGCATTTGCCTGGAGGTTGTGCACCGGGAATCGTAGCCATGCGCCTGCTGGCTGGCGGAGCAGATTGGGTACCTGCAGCGGCTGCCAACCCCGATCGTCGCTGCGTGCCTGGTCGAAGCCAGACTCCAGCCGGCCAAGCGCGTATTCCGGTTGGCCAACTTGCAGCCCGGGAGCGTGCCGGCTTTCGATCATCAGGCTGTCTTCGGCCATCGCCCGGCCCGGCGCAGCACCAAGCAGAAGCATGAAGCACAGGACCAGCAGTGCATTGAACGGCATCGATTTCTCATGGCCGGTAGCGCCGCCGGAATCGAGCCGGAAGCGCTTCGGAAGGACGTGTGGTATCGGCGCGGCCCCGCCGGGCGACCGGAGCCTGAAGCGGGTCATTGTATGTAACTTTTTGTATTTAGGCGCGCAGCAGGCGGTCCCTTTTTCAGGGCATGCCAGCGAGCCGCGCGGACCTCGCGCAGGACCGTTTCATATCGCTCAAGCGTTGAGGGCCGGAGTCTGCTCGCCAGCATTGACCTCAGCGGCCAGAGCCACCTGGTCGCGACCAGCGTTCTTGGCCTGATAGAGCGCCGCATCCGCCGCCGCCAGCAGATCGGCCGGCGCGACGAGCGAGGGGGTCAGCGTGGCGACGCCAAGGCTGATGGTCAGCGCCACCGGCTGTTCGCCATGCTGCAGCTGCAGGTGCGCGATCGTGCAGCGGATCGATTCCGCCAGGGCGACGGCCTGTTCGGCGTCGAGCCCCGGCAGCAGGACGACGAACTCCTCACCGCCATAGCGCGCCGCGACGTCGCCGGCGCGCTGGCAGTGGGCAGCGAGCACTGCCGCTACCTGGCGCAGGCACTCGTCACCGAAGGGGTGGCCGTAGCTGTCGTTGACCCGCTTGAAGTGATCGATATCGGCGAGCAACACCGACAGTGGGCTGCCGGCGCGCCGCGCGCGGCGGATTTCCTCGTCCAGCAGACGATCGAAACGCCTGCGGTTGGCCAGCTGGGTCAGCGAATCGGTGGTGCTCAAGCGCATCAGTTCGGCGTTGGCGGCTTCCAGGCCGTGGCGGACTTCTTCCAGCGCACGGGTGCGTTCGTACACCCGCGCTTCGAGCACCTCGTTGGCGCGCAGTTGCAGATCCAGCGCCTCCTGCTTGGCCTGCAAGCGCAGTGCGCGCTCCTCGGCCAGCGATTCCGAGGCGTGCAATGCCAGTTGCTGCGCGGCGATGCGCCGGTTGCGCTCGACGTTGATGCGCTCGGCCAGCGCCATGGATAGCAGCACGAACTCGGCGAACATGCCGATCAGTTGGCCATTCAGCGTCCAGGCGTTGAGTGGCAAGGTGCCATTGAGCGCCAGCAGGTTGACCACGGTGAAGCCGAGCAAGGTGCTCCAGGCGATGCTGAACAGCCGCGCGGACGGATTGCCGCGCATCCACAGGTTGAGCGTCACGGCCATGGTCACGACGCAATGCAGCAGCGCGACGCTGTTCATGAACAGATAGCGCGCCAGGGTCGGTGCCAGCAGCAGCGTGAGCACCGCCACGCCCCAGTAGCCGGTCAGGCTGATGGACACCGCCCAGACCCAGCCGCCATAGCGGCGTATGCCGAGAAAGCGCAGGGCGAACAGCATCGGCGTGAAGAAGCACAGCGCCGCGGAAAGGCCGTAGAAGCGTGCCGACAGCTCGGGAATTTCCGGCCAGAGGTAGAGCTGGCCGAAGCCGGTAATGGTCAGCACGTAGAACACCGCGCTGAGCAGGTAAAGCACGTAGAGGAAGTAGCTGCCGTCGCGGGTGAAGATCAGCAGGCTGCAGTTGTACAGCACGATCACCAGGATGCCGCCGAAGAACAGGCTGACCAGCGTGACGTCGCGGAGCTTGCCCTCGATCAGCTGCTTTTCGTCGATCAGCTCCAGCGGCAGGGCGAGGGTTTCCCTGGCCTGCAGCTGCAGATAGACCACCGCTCGCTCGCCCGCCGGCAGCTCGAGTGGGTAGACGAAGTGATGGTCGGCCAGCGGTCGGCTGCTCAGTGCCACGGCATCCCCGGCCAGCATGGATTGACCCCAGCGGTCGCTGTCCGGGTAATACAGGCGCACCGCGACGCGGTCGAGCACCGGCCATTTCAGCAGCAGGTACCAGCGCTTCGCGGCGTCGCCCGTGTTATGCAGCCGGAGGCGCAGCCAGGCACCGTCGCGCTGTTTGCCAAGGTTGGGTCTGTTCAGCCGCTGCCAGGGCAGATCCGCTGCGGCGATCTGGGTGAAATCCGCGTCCGGCCTGCCCAGCAGGTATTCCACTGCGCCGACCTGCAGCGTCGCCGCCCCCCTCGTCTGCAGCACCGGCGATGGCTCAGCCGCCATCGCGTTGCCGGTCCAGGGCAGCAACGTCAGGCAGGCGACCATCAGCAGTAAGGCGCGCATCATGTGGAAATGCCTCGTCGGCGCGGCAATGGCCAGCGAAGTGCCAGCCAACCGGCGTCATTTAATAAGCGCCGACGAGCGCATGATGCCACTCTGATATCAGTCTGTCCCGTCCAAGCGACAGACTGCAGCAATCACGCCCGCCGCCGCGCCCAGAACTGTTGCACCAGCTCGAGCATGCCATCGGCCAGCTGGGCGACGCCGCAGGCGCTGCGCTGGCTGTGCAGACCGGTGGCAACGTGATTATCCGAGCTGCCGCGGATGCTGACGATGCTCTGGGTGATCTCCTCGCTGGCCGAGCTTTGCTGATCCACCGCTGCGGCAATCTGGCTGCTCATGGCGCTGATCTCGTTGACCCGGCTGTTGATGCCGCCGAGCGAATGCTCGGCCTGGTCGGCATGGCTGACGCTGTGCTGCGCCTGCTCGCGGCTACGCTGCATGACGTCCACGGCCTGGCGCGCACCGGCCTGCAGCGAGCCGATCATGCTCTGGATATCGGTGGTCGCGCTGGATGTGCGCGATGCCAGCTGACGCACCTCGTCGGCCACCACGGCGAAGCCGCGGCCCTGATCGCCGGCACGCGCCGCTTCGATGGCGGCATTGAGCGCGAGCAGGTTGGTCTGCTCGGCAATGCTGTGAATCACCTCGAGCACGCGGCTGATTTCCTGGCTGTGGCTTTCCAGCTGGTGAATGACTTCGGCGGCCTGCTGGATGTCCCCGGCCAGCCGCGTGATGCTGCTGCCGGTGAGGCCGACGATCTCCCGGCCGCTGGCCGCTTCGCTGTCCGCGCGGGCCGCCACCTCGGCCGTGCGCTGCGCGTTGAGGGCGACTTCCTGCACGCTGGCGGTCATCTGCCGAATCGCCGTGGCGATCAGATCGGTTTCCTGCTGCTGGCGCGAGGCGCTTTCGGTACTGCCATGCATGGCACCGAGCAGGTCGCGGGCGTGGCTGCTGAGCTGGCGGCTGCAGTCGGCGATGCGCCCGACCATGGCGCCGGCTTCGGTTTCCAGCATCTTCATGGCGAAGGCGATCTCGCCGATTTCATCCTTGCGCCCGGTGTAGATCAGCTGGCTGACCGGGTTGTGCCCCACTCGCCGCGCCTGCCGGGCCAGGCGCGACAGCGGCGCCAGGGTGAACGCCGCAAGCGCGGCGGCGGCCGCACCCGTCGCCAGCCCGGCCACTGTGGCAATGCCAGGAGCCGAACCCAACAGGCTACCGAGGGCCACACCGAACGCACCGGCACCGGCGGCCAGCAGCGCCACTCGCTCGCGCAGGCCCATGGTGCAACGCAGTGCCCGAGCCCCACGGCCATCGCGCAGCGCGGCATACAGCGCCTCGGCAGCACGGATCTGCTCGGGTTGGGCGCGGGTCCGCACGGACTGGTATTCCACCACCTTGCCGTCGCGGCTGACCGGTGTAGCGAAGGCGCTGACCCAGTAGTGGTCGCCGTTCTTGCAGCGATTCTTGACGATGCCCATCCACGAGCGGCTCGTCTGCAGCGTCTGCCAGAGATCGGCGAAGGCTTCGACCGGCATGTCCGGGTGACGCACCAGGTTATGCGGCGCGCCGAGCAGTTCGGCTTCGTCAAAGCCGGAAATCGCGACGAAGTCCGGGTTGGCGTAGGTGATGGTGCCTTTGAGATCGGTGGTGGACAGGATGTTCGCCGTTTCACCGACCATGACTTCACGGCCGCTGACGGGCAGGTTGAGGCGCATAAACAGATCTTCCTTGGAAAAATGGTCTGAGTACGCGAGGCAGGTTCGGCGCCGCTTCTGGTGGTGGCGCTCGGATCGGTGCGAAGCACCTTCTTGTTTACGTGCTGCTTGCTGCGTTGCTGTTTACCTTGCTGTCGTGACGACTGTGCAATCAGCCCTCCTCTTTCTCGCCGGTATCGGTTTCCAGTTGTTCGAGCAGATCGATCAGGCGCCGGCGCAACTGGCCGAGCTCGCGGGACTTGAACGAGCGGCGGGTGCGTTCGAGCACCTGGATGGTGTCTTCCAGCGCGGTACGCAGGGCTTCTTCGGTCAGCATCGGTTCGTCTTCGTGTGCCACATGCAGATTGGGTGCCGGCTTGGCCCCGGTGGTTGGCCGGCTGGTTTCAGAGCAATAAAAAAGGCGCCAGTCGAGGTTCATCCCGGAGGGATGTCACGGCTGGCGCCTTAGCTATCAGGTCCGATTGTCCTGAGCGGTAAAGCAGCTTTCGCAGCATGCGAAACTAGTGGCATTCTGCCTGCACGCATGCGCCGTAACAAGCCCATCGATGCCGGTGCAGGCGGCGGCGTTCGGCGTCTGCGCCCTGCACCAACCTGGGTCACCGGCTGTACGTCAGCCGCGTCGTCGTGTCCAGAATTGCTGTACCAGCATCTCCATGCTGCCGGCCAGCTCGGCGACGCCCGAGGCGCTTTGCCGACTGCGCAGACCGCTCTCCACGTGACGATCGGAACCGCCGCGAATGCTGACGAT
>DNMQ01000180.1 GCA_003488145.1 Pseudomonas sp. | reverse complement strand
TCGGGAATCTCGTCGCCCAGCTCCAGTCTCGCCAGCAGTTTTACCAGGTCGGCGTTCTCGTAGATCGGCACTTCATGTTCCCGAGCGATAGCAAGAATCGCCTCGGCCAACTCATCGTCACCCTTGGCGCTGAGGCTCGGCGCGTTGACGCCGTCGTAGCTCAGGGCGATGGCTTGGCGCGGCTGCTTGTCTGTCATGCTTTTTCGTCCACGAAACGTTGTTCCAGAGTGGTGCTGGGACCCTGCGGCGGTGTGCCCTGGCGGCAGCTCAGTTCGCCTACGCTCAGCCCGGCCGCTTGCAAGCGCTCGCGCAGATGAGCTAGTTCCTTGGCGACCAGCTGGGCGGTGGCGCTGCGCTCGGCCCAGAGCTGGCTGAACAGCGTTCCGCGCGTCAATTGGGCCTGAACCTGCAACGGCCCGAGCGGAACGACGTCGAACGCCAGTTCGATCTTCCACAGCGGATCGCCGCGCTCCTTTTCCTGTCGTTTCGGCTGGTCTTCGCGCTGCAGCTTGATCTGCAGTGGCACGATGTCGCGGTGGTCCCGCATCGGCAATTCCAGCTGCCAGGTGGTGACCATAGTGCCGTCGGGCCCGACCTGTGTCTGCGCCAGGCTGGAAAGCTGGTGGGTCTGGAGCCTCGATACGGCAGCGGCAGCGAGCTTGAGCAGCATTTCCAGATCGGCTTCTTCCTCGAGACCGGGCGGTAACCTGGCCGGCAGCGGAAAGCCGAGCGCGAGCTGACGCGGACTGTTCTGCGCCAGCGAGCCCAGCGCTTGCCGCGCGAAGGCAGGCAGTGCCTGGCCGATGGCGCCGGCCTGCGCTCCCCCCAATGGCGTACTGCCCGGCAGATTGGGCATCTGCGCCAGCAGGCGCAGCAGTCCGGCCTTGAGGTCACCTTGCAGTCCATCGGTATGGCCGGCAAGCAGGCGGGCCTCCAGGAACACGCCGCTCCGAGCCAGCGCTGCTGCCAGCGCCTTGGCGTCGCCCAGCTGCTGCATCTCCGGGATCAGCCCGAGCAGCTTCTCCGCCGCGCCGCGCAGCCCTTCCGGGAGCGCGCCCGGCGCGCCCTGCAGCGCCCTGAACAATCCTTCCAGCGAAGCCTGTCGGTTCTGCTGCGCGCCCAGTTGCTCACCGACATGCAGTTGATCGAGCCGACCGCTCAGTGGCAGAAACGCCAGGGACTGGCTGTCCTTGACCTGCGCCGTCAAAAGACTGCCGAGCGCCAGCGGGTTGGCCGATTCGATGCTGAGTTTCTGCCCGGCAACGGGTGAGTTGAGCAGGCTGACAACGATCTTGAAAGACGTTTGCCCGTCCTCCGTGCGCTGCTGGCTGGTCGCCACGACGCGGCCCTGGATCACGCTGCCTACCGGAAGCTGCTGCAGATCGATCATCGAGGCCGGCTGGCGTCCGGCCGCTTGCGGCCTGGCCAGCAGACGGGTATCGGACAATGCGGTGACGACCAGCGCCGTGCCGGGCGCGGCGGGTTTGTTGCTGCTGACTTCAACTGTGGCCTGGCGTCCGCTGCCCATGGTCAGGCGCAACACCAGGCGGAACGCTTCGGCGGCCTCCCGGATGCTGACCACTTCGGCTTCGATCTGCTCGCCAGCTGCCAGCAGGTTCTGCATCGGCTGCAGCACCTTGAGGGCGAGATCCTGTGCCGCTACAGCCGGACGTGTCGCGCTGGTCGGGGGCAGGGCAGTGGTACTCTTGATCTCGGTCATCTTTCCTCAAATGCTCTTACAACCTTTCGCGTTTGCGGCCCTCGGCACCTGGGGTTGCCATGTATAATTCCGCCCGCCTGGCCCTGATGCCTGAGTATAGCGGCCGGGCCTTTTTCATCTTGAGGTGTCGCCAGCCGTGTCAACTCCCTTTCTCGAAGCCGTAGCCCTCGCTTGCGAACGGGATTGGCGGCTGCTTTTCGATAAGCTGGATCTGCGTCTCGAGAGTGGGGAAATGCTGCAGATTTCCGGGCCCAATGGCAGCGGCAAAACCAGTCTGCTGCGCCTGCTATGCGGCCTGATGCAACCAACCGCAGGCGAGGTGCTGCTCAAGGGCCGGTCGCTCAGCGCTCAGCGTGGTGAACTGGCACGCAACCTGTTGTGGATCGGCCATGCTGCTGGCATCAAGGGCTTGCTGACAGCTGAAGAGAATCTCACCTGGCTCTGTGCGTTGCACCAGCCGGCCAGCCGCGAGGCGATATGGCATGCACTTGCCGAAGTGGGACTGCGCGGGTTCGAAGACGTGCCCTGTCATACCCTTTCTGCTGGCCAGCAGCGCCGCGTGGGGTTGGCGCGTCTGTATCTCTCGCCACCGCCGCTGTGGATTCTCGATGAGCCATTTACCGCGCTCGACAAACATGGTGTGGCGCAGCTTGAGAGGCATCTCGCAGCGCATTGCGAGCAGGGCGGACTGGTCGTACTGACCACTCACCACAGCCTGACGGAAAAGCCTACTGGCTATTGTGAGCTCGATCTGGGACAGCGAGCCGCATGAGCAGCGTATTCACTCTTCTGCTGGCGCGCGAGACGCGTCTGCTGTTCCGTCGCCCGGCTGAGCTGGCCAACCCGCTGGTGTTCTTCGCCATCGTTATCGCGTTGTTCCCGCTTGCGGTAGGGCCGGAGACTCAGCTTCTGCAAACCATCTCTCCCGGCTTGGTTTGGGTGGCAGCATTACTGGCCGTTCTGCTGTCACTGGATGGTCTTTTTCGCAGTGATTTCGAAGATGGCTCGCTCGAGCAGTGGGTCGTTTCGCCGCACCCCCTCGCGCTTCTGGTGCTCGCCAAGGTGCTGGCACACTGGGCTTTCTCCGGTCTGGCGCTGGTGCTGCTGGCGCCACTGTTGGGCTTGATGTTGGGTCTGCCGCTTGGGACCATTCCGGTGCTGCTGGTTTCACTGTTGCTGGGGACGCCGATTCTGAGCCTGCTCGGTGCGGTGGGCGCGGCGTTGACGGTAGGATTGAAGCGGGGTGGCTTGCTGCTGGCGTTGCTCATCCTGCCGCTCTACATCCCAGTACTGATTCTCGGCAGCGGCGCCCTGCAAGCGTCGTTGCAAGGTCTGCCGGCAGTCGGTCACCTGCTTTGGCTGGCCAGTCTGACTGCGTTGGCCGTGACCCTTACACCCTTTGCGATAGCTGCCGGGCTGAAGATCAGCGTTGGCGAATAGCGACACACCCAGATGGCCGGCGCTCACACCCGGTCGATGTAACGAATCTCGGGGCCTGCATTTGCAAGGTCCCGCTGGACGACGAGTCATCCGATGAACTGGACATGGTTTCACAAGCTGGGCTCACCCAAATGGTTCTACGAGATCAGCGGCCGCTGGCTGCCCTGGCTTGCCTGGGCAGCTGTGCTGCTGGTCAGCGTCGGTGTGGTCTGGGGTCTAGCGTTCGCGCCTGAGGATTACCAGCAGGGCAACAGCTTCCGGATCATCTATATCCACGTACCGGCTGCGTTTCTCGCTCAGTCGATCTACGTGATGCTCGCCGTGGCGGGGGTGGTCGGGCTGGTCTGGAAGATGAAGCTGGCCGATGTGGCTCTGCAGCAGGCCGCCCCCATCGGCGCCTGGATGACCTTCATCGCCCTGTTGACCGGCGCGGTCTGGGGCAAGCCGACCTGGGGTGCCTGGTGGGTATGGGACGCACGGCTGACCTCGATGCTCATCCTGCTGTTTCTGTACTTCGGCATCATTGCGCTCGGACAGGCGATCAGCAATCGTGACAGCGCGGCCAAGGCGTGCGCTGTGCTGGCCATCGTCGGAGTGGTGAACATCCCGATCATCAAGTATTCGGTGGAGTGGTGGAACACGCTGCACCAGCCGGCAACGTTCACCGTCACCGAAAAACCGGCGATGCCAGTGGAAATGTGGCTGCCGCTCCTGGTGATGGTGATCGGCTTCTACTGCTTCTTCACCGTGGTGCTGCTGATGCGCATGCGCCTGGAAGTGCTGCGTCGCGAATCGCGCGCCAGCTGGGTGAAGAATGAGGTCAAGGCTCTGGTAGGAAACAACTCGTGAACTTTTCATCCTTCGCGGATTTCATCGCCATGGGCAATCATGGCGTGTACGTCTGGACGTCCTATGGCATCAGCCTGGCTGTCCTGATTCTCAACGTCGCGCTGCCAGCCTTGGCACGCCGGCGTTACCTGCAAGATGAGGCGCGTCGTTTGCGCCGGGAGGAGTCGAAGTGAATCCGGTGCGCAAGAAGCGTCTTTTCATCGTCCTGGCGATCCTCGCCGGTGTCGGTATCGCCGTGGCGCTGGCGTTGTCCGCTCTGCAGCAGAACATCAACCTGTTCTACACACCGACCCAGATCGCAGCGGGGGAGGCTCCTGAGGGCACCCGGATTCGAGCAGGCGGCCTGGTCGAAGAGGGTTCGGTGAAGCGTACCAACGACTCACTCAGCGTCGCCTTCCGTGTCACTGATGGCGCCCAGGCGATCACTATCACTTACCAGGGAATTCTCCCGGACCTGTTCCGCGAAGGGCAGGGTATCGTCGCGCTGGGTCGGGTCAATTCCGAGGGCGTTCTGGTTGCCGACGAAGTGCTGGCCAAGCATGACGAAAACTACATGCCGCCCGAAGTAACTCAGGCGCTGGAGAAGAGCGGCATGATGAAGCACTACGAGGGCGGCAAGCAGGAGTACGCGAAATGATTCCAGAGCTCGGCCATCTGGCGATGATTCTGGCGCTGTGCCTGGCAGTGGTCCAGGCCACGCTGCCGCTGATCGGTGCTTGGCGCGGTGACCGACAGTGGATGGGCCTGGCCCAACCAGCCGCCTGGGGTCAGTTCGCCTTTCTCGGTTTCTCCTTCGCCTGCCTGACCTACGCCTTCATGGTCGACGATTTCTCCGTTGCCTACGTCGCCCACAACTCCAACAGTGCCTTGCCCTGGTACTACAAGTTCAGCGCGGTCTGGGGCGCTCACGAAGGCTCCTTGCTGCTGTGGGCCTTCATCCTGGCTGGCTGGACTTTTGCCGTGGCGATCTTCTCCCGCCAGCTACCGGAAGACATGCTGGCGCGCGTGCTCGGCGTCATGGGTTTGATCAGCATCGGTTTCCTGCTCTTTCTTATCGTCACCTCGAACCCCTTCGAGCGGCTGCTGCCGCAGGTCCCAATGGATGGACGCGACCTCAATCCACTGCTGCAGGATTTCGGTTTGATCGTCCACCCGCCCATGCTTTACATGGGGTACGTGGGTTTCTCGGTGGCGTTCGCCTTTGCGATCGCCGCGTTGCTGGGTGGTCGCCTTGACGCGGCCTGGGCACGCTGGTCGCGTCCTTGGACGCTCGTCGCCTGGGCCTTCCTCGGCCTGGGCATCGCCCTTGGCTCCTGGTGGGCCTATTACGAGCTCGGCTGGGGCGGCTGGTGGTTCTGGGATCCGGTGGAAAACGCGTCCTTCATGCCCTGGCTGGTCGGTACGGCGCTGATTCACTCGTTGGCAGTGACCGAGAAGCGCGGCGTGTTCAAGAGCTGGACCGTGTTGCTGGCAATCGCGGCGTTCTCGCTGAGCCTGCTTGGGACCTTCCTGGTCCGTTCCGGCGTGCTGACGTCGGTGCACGCGTTTGCTACCGATCCCGAGCGCGGCGTGTTCATTCTGGTCTTTCTGCTGATGGTGGTAGGCGGCTCGCTGACGCTGTTTGCCATGCGCGCGCCCGTGGTCAAGAGCCAGGTCGGGTTCGGCCTGTGGTCGCGCGAGACTCTGCTGCTAGTCAATAACCTGCTGTTGGTCGTCGCCACGGCGATGATTCTCCTCGGCACGCTCTATCCGCTGCTGCTGGACGCATTGTCCGGTGCCAAGCTTTCCGTCGGTCCACCGTACTTCAATGCGATGTTCGTTCCGCTGATTGGCGCGCTGATGCTGACGTTGGGTGTCGGAATCCTGGTGCGCTGGAAGGACACTCCGCTGAAGTGGTTGCTCGGCATGCTCACCCCAGTGCTGATCACCAGCGTAGTGCTTGGTGGTCTGGGCTCGTTGCTGTTCGGTGACTTCAACTGGGCGGTGCTTGCAGTGTCCTTGCTGGCGGCCTGGGTGGTAATCGCTGGCATCCGTGATCTGCTGGACAAGACGCGCCACAAGGGTTTGTTCAAGGGCATGCGCAGTCTCGCGCCAAGCTACTGGGGCATGCATCTGGCGCACCTCGGGCTGGCGGTCTGTGCCATCGGCGTGGTACTCACCAGCCACCAAAGTGCGGAGCGCGATCTGCGCCTGGCTCCTGGGGAGTCGCTGTCGCTTGGCGGCTATGAGTTCGTCTTCGAAGGCGCGGTGCATCACGAAGGACCGAACTTCACGTCGGACAAGGCGACCATTCGCGTGCTCGACGGCGACAAGCAGATCGCCACGTTGCACCCGGAAAAGCGCCTGTACACCGTGCAGCAGATGCCGATGACCGAGGCGGGTATCGATGCGGGCTTCACCCGCGACCTTTATGTCGCGCTGGGTGAGCCGCTGGGTGATGGGGCGTGGGCCGTGCGTGTTCATATCAAGCCCTTCGTTCGCTGGATCTGGCTCGGAGCGCTGATGATGGGGCTCGGCGGTGTGCTGGCGGCGAGTGATCGTCGTTATCGAGTCAAGGTTAAGACCCGCGTGCGCGAAGCGCTCGGCATGGCCGCTCAAGGAGCCTGATGTGAAACGATTGCTGATGTTGCTGCCGCTGGTGATTTTCCTGGTGGTTGCAGTGTTCCTTTATCGCGGCCTGTTCCTCGATCCTTCCGAGCTGCCTTCGGCGCTGATCGGCAAGCCACTACCGGCGTTCTCGCTACCCTCGGTGGAAGACGAGCAGCGCGTCATCACCGCCGAGGACCTCAAGGGCAAGCCGGCGCTGGTCAACGTGTGGGCGACCTGGTGTGTCGCCTGCAAGGTCGAGCACCCAGTGCTGAACCGTCTTGCAGCTCAGGGTGTGGTGATTCATGGAGTCAACTACAAGGACGACAACGCCGCGGCGTTGAAGTGGCTCAACGAGTTCCACGATCCTTATCAGCTGAACATCCGCGACGAACGCGGCAGTCTTGGGCTGGATCTGGGAGTCTATGGCGCTCCTGAAACCTTCCTCATCGACAAGCAGGGCATCATCCGCCACAAATTCGTCGGCGTGATCGACGATCGGGTCTGGCGAGAACAGCTGGCAGCGCTCTATCAGGAGCTGGTGGACGAATGAAACGACTGATCCGCGGTGCGCTGCTTGGTCTGTTCCTGGTCACGACCGCCCAGGCAGCAATCGATACCTATGAATTCAGGGACGAAGCCGAGCGTGAGCGCTACCGCACCCTAACCGAAGAGCTGCGCTGTCCGAAGTGCCAGAACCAGAACATCGCCGATTCCAACGCGCCGATCGCCATGGACCTGCGCCAGGAAATCTTCCGCATGCTGGAAGAGGGCCAAAGCAATGACCAGATCGTCGACTATCTTGTCGATCGCTACGGCGATTTCGTTCGTTACAAGCCACCGGTAAACGCGAAAACCATGCTGCTCTGGTATGGGCCGGCTGGTTTGCTGGTCCTCGGCTTCGGCGTGCTGACCGTGATTCTGGTGCGTCGTCGCCGGGTCGAAAAGGCACCTGCATCAACCCTTTCCGAGACCGAGCGCGAACGTCTCGCCCAGCTTCTGGATAAAAAAGACTCATGATCGATTTCTGGATAGCCGCCGGCGCCTTGCTGCTGGTGGCATTGGCCTTTTTGTTACTACCCATCCTGCGTGGCCGTCGAGCCCAGGCCGAAGAAGATCGTACGGCGCTGAACGTTGCCTTGTATGAAGAGCGCCTTGCCGAGTTGACCTCTCAGTACTCTGCCGGAACCTTGACCGCAGAGCAGTTGGAGGCTGGGCGAGCAGATGCTGCACGCGAGCTGTTGGAGGACACCGAGAATAGCGACAAGCCGCGAATCGCCAAGCTTGGTCGCAGCGTTCCGCTGATTGCGGCGGTTCTGGTGCCCCTGATGGGCTACGGGCTTTATATGTATTGGGGCGCCAGCGACAAAGTTCAGATGGCTCGACAGTTTTCGGAGCAGCCTCGCACAGTCGAGGAAATGACCGCTCATCTGGAGCAGGCCGTACAGGAGCAGCCGGATTCTGCCGAAGCCTGGTACTTCCTGGGTCGTACTTATATGAACCAGGAGCGTCCAGCCGACGCAGCCAAGGCTTTCGGGCGCGTGGTGGAAATTGCGGGCCGTCAGCCCGAGCTGCTCGGTCAGCTGGCGCAGGCGCTGTATTTCGCAGGTGACCGTCGGTGGTCCGATAAGCTTCAAGCCCTTACTGACGAAGCGCTGCAGGGCGATCCGCAGGAAGTGACCAGTCTCGGCCTGCTTGGCATCGCGGCATTCGAGGAAGCGCGTTATCCGGATGCCGTGCGCTTCTGGGAGCAACTGGTTGCGGCGCTTCCCGAAGAAGATCCTTCGCGCGAAGCGATCCGTGGCGGCATCGAGCGGGCGCGGCAGCAGATCGAGGGGGGCAGTTCCACCACCGAACAGGCATCAGCGGCAAGCGAGAAGGCTGATACCGCAGGGGCCACGCTGCAGATTCAGGTTGCGCTGGATCCGAAGGTGGCGGAATCGGTTTCGCCGCAGGATACGGTTTTCGTATTCGCTCGCGCAGTAGCGGGGCCACCCGTTCCGCTGGCAGCAAAGCGCCTGACGATTGCCGATCTGCCTGCAACCGTCACGCTTGGCGATGCCGATGCGATGGTGCCTTCGATGAAGATATCCAGCGTCGAGCAGGTCACGGTAATGGCGCGGGTCTCCCGTTCCGGCGACGCAACAAAAGGTGAGTGGATGGGTCAAAGCGAAGCGCTTGATACTGCGAGCGATAACGCCATTGATCTGGTGATCGACCGCGCCGAGGCTCCCTGAACACCCATGAGGTAGAGATGCACACGAATTCGTCAGCACACCCGCTTAGGCTTGCGCGGTTCGGCCCGCGGGTCGTACTGCTCGGATTGACATTGGCGCTCGGCGCTTGCGCAGGTAATCCCTACGGTTCCGCGCCTCAGGGGCCTGCTCCAAGTCCGGTGCCGCGTGCGCCCGAGCCCAGTGGGCCGGTTATCTCACCCCCTCCTATAAAGGCGCCACCGGCACCCAGGGCTCCAACTACCCAGAAGAGCCATCCGCGTTATGCGCCGCCACCGCACGTGGCTGCGCACTGGGACAATCGTCTCGGGGTCTATGTCGTGGAGGGGCGTGATCTCTTTTACCGGGAGCGCCTGTATTACCGGTGGGATGGCGACTGGTACTGTGCTGGGCGCCCCGATGGCCCGTGGGAGCCGGTCGCGCCGCCCAGTGTTCCGCCGGGTCTTCGTGACCGCTATTGATGTTACTCCTCGGCAGCAGGCGCTAACTTTTTGCGCTTCAGCCTAAAGGCGGCTTGCCTATTGCCGATAAAGGTTCAGCACCGTTGCACTGCAACGTTCCCAGCTGGCTCGGCCTATGCCGTCCATCGGGCTCATGCCCCGGAGTCGATAATGAATGCTTCCGTCAAGCGCCTCGAAGAAACTGGTTCCGCTCTACGCGATGCGCTGACGCAGCAGGACTGGGCCGCAATCAGTATGCTGGATCGCGAGTGCCGTAATGCCGTCGACGAGGCGATGCAGGCACACGAACGCGACAACGGCGTGGTTCGTCAGCGGTTGCAGGAGCTTCTTGATCTGTATGGTGAGCTGGTAATGACCTGCCAGATTGAACAGGCACGGGTCGCAAGCGAGCTGCGTCAGCTGAATCAGTCTCAACAGGGTACCAAGGTTTACCAGCTATTCGCCTAAGCGTGGCCTCAGGCCCGACAGCTTCAAATTCTTCCCAGGATCACTGGGGCTGAATTCTTCCTCAATATTTATCATTACAAAGTATGTGGCATTATGCCGCTACCCTTTTGTTGGCGAGCGGCTAATTGGCGCTTATTGCCTGATAAATACCTATCTTCGCGGTCATCGTGCACCGAAGTCTTCAAATCGATCTTGAGGTGTCTCTCAAGGTACTGATTTTTGGCTCGTTCTTTGGTCGCTAATTCACGCCATAAATTTGACTCAGTTCATTTTTTCATTAATCTACGTTCCATCTGCCATCAGTGTGATCGCCGTTCTTCCATGGATGCGAGCGCAGGCTTTCTTTCAGCTTCTTTAGAGCCCTATAAACAAGATGTGGCGTGAAACCAAGATTTTGTTGATAGACGATGATCACGACCGCCGGCGCGACCTGGCCGTCATCCTGAACTTTCTCAGCGAGGATCATCTGGCTTGTTCAAGCAGTGAATGGCAGGAGGCGGTCGCCGGCCTCGAGTCCAGCCGTGTTGTCAACGGTGTCATGCTGGGCGACGTGTCCTCCAAGGGCGGCGCTGTCGACCTGATCAAGCAGATGGGCAAATGGGATGAGAATGTCCCGCTGATGCTGATCGGTGAGCCCGCTCCGGCGGACTGGCCGGACGATCTGCGACGCCGAGTGCTGACCAGCCTGGAAATGCCACCCAGCTATAACAAGCTGCTCGACTCCCTGCACCGTGCGCAGGTCTATCGCGAGATGTACGACCAGGCAAAGTCCCGTGGTCGCCAGCGCGAGCCCAATCTTTTCCGCAGCCTGGTCGGCACCAGCCGAGCGGTGCAGCACGTCCGGCAGATGATGGAACAGGTCGCCGACACCGAAGCCAGTGTGCTGATTCTTGGTGAATCCGGCACCGGCAAGGAAGTGGTTGCGCGAAATCTGCACTATCACTCGAAGCGGCGTCAGGGGCCGTTTGTACCTGTCAATTGCGGAGCGATTCCGGCGGAGTTGCTGGAAAGCGAACTGTTCGGTCACGAGAAGGGCGCCTTTACCGGTGCGATTACTGCTCGCGCGGGTCGTTTCGAGCTTGCCGAGGGCGGCACGCTGTTTCTCGATGAGATAGGCGACATGCCGTTGCCGATGCAGGTCAAGCTGCTGCGGGTTCTGCAGGAACGCACCTTCGAGCGTGTCGGCAGCAACCGTACGCAGAATGCCGATGTGCGTATCATCGCGGCGACGCATAAGGACCTGGAGAAAATGATCGAGGAGGGGACCTTCCGCGAGGACCTCTACTATCGTCTGAATGTCTTCCCCATCGAGATGGCGCCGCTACGGGAGCGTGTCGAGGATATCCCGTTGCTGATGAACGAGCTGATCTCGCGCATGGAGCA
>DNMQ01000178.1 GCA_003488145.1 Pseudomonas sp. | reverse complement strand
GCGCTGGTGGGCTGAAGCCCAGCATACGTATTTTTTCGGTCAACCGCGAGAGCGGCAGGCCTGTGGCCGGCAATCGCCGCGAGGGCGCTCTTTATGGGGCCTGACTTGGTCGATGCTTTTGCGTCTTTGGCAACACAGGCAGGGTGGGTTTCAGCCCACCACGGAAGACGCTCGATGAAGCTCCGGTGGGCTGAAGCCCACCCTACGGAACTGGGTGCGTCAGCGCTTGATGGTCATCTGCCGGCGTGCGTATTCTACGATGCGCTGGCGGTAGTGCTCGATGGTCTGGGCGGTGAGAACGCTGCGCTGGTCATCCTTCAGCTCGCCGTTGAGCTCCTGGGACAGCTTGCGCGCCGCAGCAACCATGACATCGAAGGCCTGCTTGGGATGGCGTGGGCCGGGCAGACCAAGGAAGAAGCTCACGGCCGGCGTGGTGAAGTGATCGATGTCGTCCAGATCGAAAGTACCAGGCTTGACGGCATTGGCCATGGAGAACAGCACCTCGCCATTGCCGGCCATGCTTTCGTGGCGATGGAAGATGTCCATTTCGCCGAAGCGCAGGCCACTCTCGAGAATGTTCTGCAGCAGCGCCGGACCACGGAAACCGTGAGGATCACGGCAAATGACGTTGATGACGAGTACTTCCTCGACGGGCGCCAGTTCTTTCTGCGGCTGATCTTTCCCTTCCTCGTCATCACCAACAACCGGATCGAGCAGCGTCGGTACAGGCTCGTCGCCGTTGAGCTGGAGGTCGCCCTGAAAGGGTTCGTTCTGCCGGCGCTTCTTGCCGGACTCGCGCGCGCTCATCGTCGGCATGTCGCCCTCATCCAGAGAAGGCTCTTGATCGCGATTAACCACACGCGCCGGGCCTAGAAGCTCCGGAGAATCGTCGGCATCGGGAAGGTTGGAGAGGCTGCGGTCCAGCTTGAATTTCAGCTTGCCCTTGCCACCGCGCATGCGACGCCAGCCGTCGAACAGAATGCCGGCGATGACAATGATGCCGATGACGATCAGCCACTCGCGCAGACCGATATCCATTAATGCTTTAACCTCTGAATTCGATGATAAAGACGCAACGAACAGTCACTTGGGACTGCTTCAAGCGCATCGCAAAAATTGTGCTCTAAGCTAGCACGACGAACGGTAACTTTGCACCGTGCGGTAGTTCTCTTTTTATAGCGTTCCTTGTATCAAAAATGCTCAAACACGCGGCTTAATCCTAGGCTTCGGCGAGTGCAACGGCCTGTTCGACGTCGACCGTCACCAGGCGTGAGCAGCCCGGCTCATGCATGGTCACACCCATCAGCTGATCGGCCATTTCCATGGCGATCTTGTTGTGGGTGATGTAGATGAATTGCACTTTCTCCGACATCTCCTTCACCAAGCGCGCGTATCGACCGACGTTCGCATCATCCAGCGGTGCGTCAACTTCATCGAGCATGCAGAACGGCGCGGGATTGAGCTGGAAGATGGCAAAAACCAGCGCCAGCGCCGTCAACGCCTTTTCGCCACCGGAAAGCAGGTGAATGGTGCTGTTCTTCTTTCCGGGCGGACGCGCCATGATCGCCACCCCGGTATCGAGTAAATCTTCTCCGGTAAGTTCCAGATAGGCATTGCCGCCGCCGAACACTTTCGGGAAAAGCGCCTGTAGGCCACCGTTGATCTGATCGAAGGTCTCTTTGAAGCGGTTGCGAGTTTCCCGGTCGATCTTGCGGATGACGTTTTCCAGCGTATCCAGCGCCTCGACCAGATCATCGTTCTGCGCATCGAGGTAACGTTTGCGTTCCGATTGCTGCTGGTACTCATCGATCGCCGCGAGGTTGATCGGGCCCAGGCGCTGAATGCGCTGGCCAAGGCGCTCCAGCTCCGCCTCCCAACGCGGCTCGTCTGCATCGGCAGGGAGCGTGCCAAGCACGCCATGCAGATCGTAGCCGTCCTCCTGCAGCTGGTCCTGCAACGCCTTGCGGCGGACGCTCAGCCCTTGCCAATCCAGCCTTTGCTGCTCCAGCTGCCCACGTAGCAGCTGCGCTTGCTGCTCGGCCTGAGTGCGGCGTTTTTCGGCATCACGCAGCTCGCGGTCGGCGTCTTCCAGGGCCAGTCGCGCATGCTTGAGTTCGTCTTCGACACCCATGCGACGCTCCAGCAGCTCTTCGAGCTTCATGCGCAGTTCTTCCAGCGGTGCCTCGCCCTCCTCCAGGTTCAGCGTCAGCTGCTCGCGGCGCTCGATGGCACGTTCGAACTGTTGCTCCAATCGCTCCAGCGCCTGCCGGGTGGACTCGTACTGCGCCTTGAGCGAACCGACCCGCAACGCCAGCTGATGCGCCTGGTCCTTGTGCTGACGGGCATCCTGGCGAATGCGATCGAGCCGCTCGCGAATGCCGTCGCGACTGGCCAGCAATGTCTCGCGCTGCTCGGTGTCCTGGGCCATCGCATCCAGCGCGTCCTGTAGTTGCAGACGCGCCTCGCCGAGCTGTTCAGTCTCGATCTCGCGCTGTTCGTTCTGCTCGGAAAGCTCTTCATCCAGACGCTGGCGGCGCAGCGCCAACTGCTCGAGGCGCGCTTGCCCGGCAGATAGCTGCGCCTTGAGATCGCTATGGCTGCGAGCTTCCTCCTGCTGCCGACGACGCTGCTGCTCGCGCTCGTCTTCGAGACGAGCCTGATCGCTACGCAACTCAGCGATGCGCTCTTCGACTGCCGCCAGGGCGGTTTCACGCTCTTCGCGCTCTGCCTGTAACCGCTCCAGTTCCTGCCCGCGGGCCAGCACACCGGATTCGGCCTCGCTGGCGCGCCGCACCCGCAGAAAATGCCGACCGACCCAGTAGCCGTCGCGGCTTACCAGGCTTTCGCCGTCGTTGAGACCCGAGCGCGCGGCCAGCGCCTGCTCCAGCGAATCGACCGGACGCACGTTGCCCAGCCAGGGCGACAGATCCAGAGCGGACTCGACCAGATCAAGCAAACTACCAGCGCGGCGCGCACCGCCATTTGCAGGGCTGACCAGCCGCAGGTCGCCCTGCTCGAAGCCCTCGAACTCGATCGCCGCAAAATCATCCAGCAGCACGGCATGCAGATCGGCGCCCAGCACGGTTTCCACCGCCACTTCCCAACCGGGCTCGACACGCAGCCCTTCGGCGAGGCGCGGGCGCTTTTCCAACCCTTGCTCACGCAGCCACTCGCCGACGCCTTTGCCGGGATCCTTCGCCGCCTGCTGCAGCGCCTCCAGCGAGGCGAGGCGGCCATTCAGACGCTGCAGATCACCCTGCGCCTGCTGCTGCGTCTGGGTCGCCTGCTGCAACGCTTCACGCAATTGCTCTAGGCGTTTATTGAGCGCATCGCCGGCCGCGGCGAGCGCTTCGAGATCGAGTTCACTGGCGGCAAGCTGCTCGCCCAGCTCGAGAATCGCCACATCTTCAGGATCGGTAGCCAGCAGCGCACGTTCGTCATCCAGCCGACGCTGACGTTCGGCCAACCGTTCCAGACTCTGCTCCAGCTGCTGGATGCGCGACTGCTGGACCTCAGCCACGCGGCGTGGCTCAGCGCTGAGCTGATTGAAGCGTTCCCATTGTTCCTGCCAGCTCTGCATGGCCGACTCCGCCTCTTCCAGCTGGACGGCAGATTCCTCCGCGGCGGCGCCGGAGAGTTCCTGCTCAGGCTCGAGCATCGCCAATTCCTCGCCGAGCGTGGCCAGCAGCGTGCGGTCGTGACCGAGGTGTGATTCGGTCTCCAGACGCGCCTGCTCCGCCTCGCGCAGATCGTCCTGCAACTGACGCAGGCGCTGCTGGCCGTGCTGGATGCTTTGCTCGACCCGGGCGATATCGCCGCCAACCGAATAGAAGCGACCCTGCACCTGGTTGAAGCGCTCGGACAGCTCGTGGTGGCCGTCACGCAGGCGTTCGATGCTCGCATCGGCGTTGCGCTGCTCGGCGACCAGCGCTTCGAAGGCGACTTCCTGATCGCCGATGACCTGCTCGCGCTGGCCGACCTGCTCGTTCAAGGCCTGCCAGCGCAGTGCCGACAGCTGCGCCTTGAGCTGACGCTCTTCGGCCTTGTATTCCTGATATTTCTCCGCCGACTGCGCCTGACGGTGCAGACGTTCGAGCTGGCGTTCCAGCTCTTCGCGCAGGTCGGTCAGGCGNNTTGTACTTGGAGATGCCGGCCGCTTCCTCGATGAAGTTGCGCAGGTCCTCGGGCTTGGCCTCGATCAGTTTGGAGATCATGCCCTGCTCGATGATCGAGTAACTACGCGGCCCGAGCCCGGTGCCGAGGAAGATATCGGTAATATCGCGGCGCCGGCACTTCACGCCGTTGAGAAAGTAGGTGTTCTGCGAGTCGCGGGTGACGCGGCGGCGGATGGAAATTTCGGCGAAGGCTGCATACTCACCGGTCAGCGTGCCGTCGGAGTTATCGAAGATCAGCTCGATGCTCGCCTGGGTTACCGGCTTGCGCGTGTTCGAGCCATTGAAGATGACGTCCGTCATCGACTCGCCACGCAGGTTCTTAGCCGAGCTTTCGCCCATTACCCAGCGCACGGCGTCGATGATGTTGGATTTGCCGCAGCCGTTCGGCCCGACCACCGCCGCCATGTTGCTCGGAAAGCTGACGGTGGTGGGATCGACGAAGGATTTGAAGCCGGCGAGTTTGATGCTTTTCAGTCGCATGCGGCCTATCCGTGGCAGTCAGCGTGGGAACGAACAAGCGGGGTCGCCGTGAACATCGGAAATCCTGGCATCGAATGGGTACTGGCAAGAAGCCAGGGAGTTTATCACGCAGCCTGGCTCCGCTCGCAGCGTGGCCGCGCACAGAACGGTGTGGCAGGTGAAGGCATCGGAACTGCAAGCGGCGCTCGGGCTGGAAAGACGATTCGTCAGCCGCCCGTCATGCTCATGAAGCGCACCACCTGAACCTGCTCATCAGTGCGGAAGTGATGTTTCTCCGGCTTGAGTTGCAGTGCGTCCAACAATGCATTGCGCAGGCGTTCGCCATCGCCCGGATGCCGGCGCATCAGGCTTTTCAGATCCAGCGCGCCCTCGTGGCCGAGGCATAGCACCAGCTTGCCTTCGGCAGTCACGCGGACGCGGTTGCAACTGCCGCAGAAGTTGTTGCTGTGGGGCGAAATGAAGCCGACCTGTGTTTCGCTACCCGCTACCTGCCAGTAACGCGACGGGCCGCCGGTGGCATGACTGCTGCGTACCAGGGTATGCCGCGCCTCGATTCGCTCACGCACTTCGTCGCTGGAACAGAAAGTGATCTGGCGTTGATGACTGGACACGCTGCCCAGCGGCATCTCCTCAATGAAGCTGATATCCAGGCCGCGCTCAATGGCGAACTCCACCAGATCGAGAATCTCGTCGTCGTTGCGCCCCTTCTGCACCACGCTGTTGAGCTTGATCCGCTTGAAGCCAGCAGCGCGTGCAGCCTCGATGCCTGCCAGTACCTGATCGAGGCGGTCACGGCGGGTCAGTTCGGCGAAACGGTCGCGCTTGAGCGAGTCGAGGCTGATGTTCAGGCGCTTCACGCCGGCATCACGCAGCGCCGGCGCCAGACTTGGCAGCTGTGAACCGTTGGTGGTGATGGCCAGGTCTTCGAGCTCGCTGCGCGCGCCCAGTTGCGCCAGCAGGCCGGTCAGACCCTTGCGCACCAACGGCTCGCCGCCGGTCACGCGAATGCGTTTGACACCGAGACTGATGAAGGCATCGGCCACGGCATAGAGCTCTTCGAGGGTAAGTATCTGCGCGCGGGGAGCGAAGACCATGTCTTCGCTCATGCAGTAGGTGCAGCGAAAATCGCAGCGATCGGTTACCGATAACCTCAGGTAGGTGATGCGCCGGCCGAACGGGTCGACCAACTGGGAATCGGGCATGGAACTCTCCAACTGCGGGATGCGCCTGTGTTCAGACTATGCGCTAAGTACGATTCAGGCAAAGCGACGTTACCAATGGCGCAGCTGCAACGCCACCACGCGACATGCAGTCGCCGCAACGCAATGCTTTAATGGACCGCTTTGGCAGGTGACCGCGAAATCTGCCACCCGTGCGAGAGACCACTGCGAATGGACAACGATTCCCTGAAAACGATGAGCTGGCGTGAGCGGCTATACACCATCATCTTTTTCACCAATACCCCGGCCGGCAAGCGTTTCGATACCTGGCTGCTGGTGATCATCTTCGCCAGCCTGATCGTGGTGATGTTCGACAGCATCGCCTCGTTCAACGAACGGCACGGCCAGCTGCTGACCGCCCTGGAGTGGGGTTTCACCGCGGTCTTTGCCATTGAGTACGTGCTGCGCATCTACACCCACCCCGAACCACGCAAGTACATCTTCAGCTTTTACGGTGCGGTCGATCTGCTCTCGGTGCTGCCCGCCTTCATTGCGCTGCTATTGCCCGACGCCCAGTATTTGCTAGTGGTTCGCGTCGTACGCATGCTGCGGATCTTCCGCGTGCTCAAGCTCACCCCCTACCTCAGCCAGGCCAACTTTCTGCTCGTGGCGCTGCAGGGCAGCCG
>DNMQ01000176.1 GCA_003488145.1 Pseudomonas sp. | reverse complement strand
TAGCCCTGGATGGTCTCGGCGTTGGCGCCGGGGTAGGCGGTGGTCACCGTGATCAGCGCACTTTCCATCTGCGGGTACTGACGGATGGTCAGGCTGTTGAAGGCCTGGATGCCGAGCAGCACGATCAGCAGGCTGATGACGCTCGCCAGCACGGGGCGGCGGATGAAGGGGTCGGTGAACGCCATGGGAAGTCCCTGGAACCTTGTCTGAGTCTGCTGTGCGTCGGGCCTGCCGCGTGAGGAACAGGCTTTTTCTATTCGGTCGCCGGCTGCTGAGAGCCTTCCAGCTTGAGCGTGCGGCTTTCGGCGATGGCGACATGGGTGCCGCTGTCCAGCTTGAGCTGGCCGGCGGTGATCACCTGTTCGCCGCCCTCCAGGCCGTCGAGGACGACCGTCAGTCCGTCGCGCCGCTCGCCGGTGGTGACGAAGCGGCGCTCGACCACCAGGTAGGGCTCGTCGCTGCTGGCGCCTTCCGGCGGCGTGCCCTCGGTCACCAGCAGCACCGAGTTGCCATACAGGGTGTAGGTGATGGCGGTTTCCGGGACCACCACCTGGGCGGTCTCGGTCGGCAGCAGCACCTGCAGGTCGGCAAACATGCCGGGCAGCAGACGTCCGTCCGGATTGCCCAGTTCGGCGCGCACCTGAACGTTGCGGGTAGTGGTTTCCACCTTCGGGTTCAGCGCGCTGATCACGCCTTCGAAGCGTTCGCCGGGGTAGGCGGCGACCTGTAGCTGCACTCGCTGGCCGAGCTTCAGCAGCGGCACATGCTGCTCGGCCAGGAAGAAGTCGACGTACAGCGTGGTCAGGTCCTGAAGCGTGGCGATCGGCGTGCCGGCGGCGATGTAGTCGCCGACATCCACCTGACGGATGCCGATGGTGCCGGAGAAGGGCGCTAGGATGCGCTTCTTCGACAGACTGGCGCGCAGCTGCGCGACGCTGGCCGCGGCCTTCTGCGATTCGGCATTGAGCCGGTCGTACTCGCTGCGCGAAATGGCCTGGCGATCCAGCAGGCTACGCGCGCGCTGGAACTCCAGGCGGGACAGGTTGAGGTCGGCTTCGGCGCTGGCCAGGCTGGCCTGCTCCATCTCGCTGTCGAGCAGCACGATGGCCTGGCCCTTGCTGACCTTCTCGCCGGACTGGAACTGCACGTCGGTGATGGTGCCGGCGATCTCGACGCTGAGGTCGATGCCCTGCGACGCCTTGAGCGTGCCGATGGCTGGCAGGCGGCTTTGCCAGTCCATGCGGCGGGCGAGCTCGGTTTCGACGTTGATCGCAGGCTTGGGCGCCTGGAACTGTTGAATCTGCTGATAGATCGAGTTGAATTTGAGCGCGGCAAGAATCGCAACGACGACGACCACCGCGCCCAGCATGAACAGCATGCGGCGCAACATTTTCCGATTTCCTTGGAGATGTGAGCCGGCTGTCTACTGCCGTGATCGAGGCAGCCGTTCGAATGGTCCGGTCGCCAGCTTCGGTGACCTGCTGGCACCTGACTCAGCAGGACCGGAGAGCGAGGAACTTAGCCCCGAAACGAGGCCAAGTAAAGGGGGAGCGGGGCGGAAAGCAGCGCAGGTGCGGGGCGGGCGACAGACTGTCGGCCCGCCCGCAGATCATCAGCCGGCAAGGCGTTGGGTGACCTCGGTAAGTTGCGCCGACAGCCCGTGCAGGTTCTGGCTGGCGGTTTCGGTGCGCTCGACGTTCTGCTGGTTGATGGTGGCGATGGAGGTGATCTCGGTGATGTTGCGCGAAATGTCTTCGGCCACCGCGGTCTGCTCCTCGGCGGCCGTGGCGATCTGGCGGTTCATGTCGCGGATCGCCTCGACCGCTTCGGTGATGCGCTGCAGCATCTGACCGGCCTCGGTCACCTGGCCGACGCCCTGTTCGCTGCGCGCCTGACCGCTCTCGATGGCGCGTACGGCATTGCTCGCGCCGGTCTGCACGGTATCGATGATCTGGTGAATCTCGGCGGTGGATTCGGCGGTGCGCTGGGCCAGGGTGCGCACCTCGTCGGCGACCACGGCAAAGCCACGGCCGGCGTCACCCGCTCGGGCCGCCTCGATGGCGGCATTGAGCGCGAGCAGGTTGGTCTGGTCGGCGATCCCGCGGATCACCTCCAAGACCTTGCCGATGCGCCCGCTATCACCCTCCAGGCGGCGAATGACGTCTGCCGTGCTGGCGATCTCGTTGCTCATGTCGGTGATGGTGGCGATGGTGCCGCGCATCACCGCTTCGCCCAGCTGGGCGGAATGGTCGGCGGCGTCGGCGGCCTGCGCGGCCTCGGCGGCATGCCGCGAGACTTCCTGGGCGGTCGCAGACATCTCGTGCATCGCCGTGGCGACCTGATCGGTACGCGAGAACTGCTCGCGGGCGCCGTCGGCCATCAGCCTGGCGATGGCGTTCAACTCGCCGCTGGCACTGTCCAGATTCGAGGTGCTCTGCTGCAGGCGGGTGAAGGTGTCGGCGAGGAAGTCGCGCAGCACGTTGGCGGCAGCGGCAAGGCGGCCCAGTTCGTCGCTGCGGCTGGCATCCACGCGGTCGGCGAACTTGCCCTGGCTGAGGCGGGCGATGTGCTCGATCAGGTTGCGAATCGGTTCGATGATCCGGCGATTGACCAGCCACAGGCTGAACAGCGCCACCACCACACTGGCGAGGATCATGATGATCGGGCCGAAGGACGCGGTGCTCTGAGCGTCGGCACGGATGGTCTCCGAGCGCTGCGCGGCGGCGTCGCCCAGCTGTTCTACCAGCTCGCTCAGCTGAGCGCTGGTCGCCCGGTCGATACCGGCTACCGCGGCGTCCCCGGCGAGCGGGTCGCTGTCGGCGGCAATGTAGGCATCCAGGCCCTTGCGATAGGCACCGCCGAGAGTGCGGTGCTCGCTACGCAGGCTCTCGATCTGCTTGGCCAGCTCCGGTTCGTCGGCGGTCAGTACCAGTAGATCGCCCAGAATCTTCTGCACCTTCGCTTCCTGAGCCTCGAACTGGCTCCAGTAGCGGTTGCGAGAGTCCGGCTGTTTGCCACGCAGCAGCACGTTCTTCCATTCCTGGACCTGCACCTTGAACTCGAGGTTGGCCTCGTCGATCAGTTGCACTTCGGCCAGTGGGCCGTCGAGCAGCGCCTGGAAGTGGTCGATGTTGTTGCTGAGCAGGCGAATGCAGGCGAGGGCGATGAGCAGCGTCAGCAGCAGGCTGCCGCCGATCAGCGCGAGGATCTGCGCGCGCAGGGATTTCTGGAGCATGGGCAAAGTCTCGGCATTTGAGAAAACGTAAATGAGCATCCCTGCCGTTGCCCAGCATCATCGGCCGGGGGACGTTTTTCTTGAGCTAGACGATGCGCAGATGGTTGTCCCAGAGCCCCGCCGGCAGGTCCAGCGGTGTGCTGGCGATACGTTCGCCACGGCAGTCGAACAGGCGGCAGCGGCCCTGCCCGGAGCTGACCACGAAGCCCTCGGTGACTGCCGCGACGCCCGCGCAATCGGGCACATGGGCTGCCTGCCGCAGCTCGGTACTGTCCAGGTCCCAGATGAACACCTTGTTGCCGCGAGGCGCGGTGACAGCCAGCAGCCGCAGCTCGTCGTGGATGGCGAGGCTGGCGGTGTACTGGTTCATGATCTGCCGCTGTGCCTCGCCCAGTGGAAAGTGCTGGAAGGCCTGCCCGGGCCGCTTGATCGCCAGCAACGGGATACGGTCCATGGCATCGCCCTCGTACTGCTGGCCGCTGACCACGGTGCCGTCGGCGGCGACGGCGAGGTGACGCACGCTGTTCATCTGCTCCGGCAGCTGTTCCTTGCTGACCAGCGTACCGTCGCGGCGTAGCAGCACCAGGCTCGGCTCCATCGCATCGAGATTCATCATCTCGCGGCTGTCGGCTTCGGTGCGGATCCCACCATTGGCGATGACCAGGGTTTCGTTGTCCGGCATCCACAGCAGCTGGTGCGGGCCGATGCCATGGGTCGCGTGCTCGCCGACGCGCACCAGCTGTCGGCCTTCCAGTCGATAGACGCCGAGGACGCCACGGCCGGCATCGGCGGTGTCGTTTTCGGTGGTGTAGAACCACTCGCCGTCCTTGTGAAACACCCCGTGCCCGTAAAAGTGGCGGTCGGCCGGCGAGGCCATGACCTGCAGCAGACGCCCGTCACGCGCATCTATCAGGTAGCTCTCGCGGCTCGGGCGACGGCCGACGAACACGGCCAAGGGCAGGCACGGGTGCGGGTAGACGTCATGGCAGCGCTCGGCGACTGGTGTGGCAAATACCTGGCTGCCATCGAGGCGGTAGCCGACGGCGTAGTGTTGCCCGTCGGCGCCATCACGTGCGGAGAGCAAAACCTGTTGCCCGTCGTGACGCGTCAGTGACCAGCCAGCGATGCCGCTGGCGGCAAGCATGGCGCCGGCCAGGCCAAGCAGGGTGCGGCGCTTCATGATCAGTCCCCGTCGTGCGCGTTGAAGCCGATCTGTACGCCGAGGGCGCGTGCCAGCTCGAGCTGGTGCAGGCGATGCAGTTGGTCTATCCGCTGGTACAGCGCATCGAGCTGCGCCCGACTCTCCTCGTTGGCGAGCATTCCGCCGAACGGCTCGGGCATGGCTTTCAGTTGTTGCAGCAGATCGGCGTAACCGGCGTCGATGCGCTTGGCCAGATCAGCCTGCTCAGCGCCGAGCAGCGCGCGCAGACCGTCCTGGTCGGCACCCAGCCAGAGGCTTTCGGCGCCTTTGACGGTGGCAGCGATATTGCTCAGGGTCGTGTCGCTGCGCCAGCCGTCGGCCTGGTACGGCTGCGGATGGCCCTTGGTCTGGCGACCGAGCGGCGCGCCGAGCTTCTTCTTCAGGCCGTCGAGGGCCGTGACCTGAACCCGCAGCAGTTCGGCGATGGCTTCGCTCGGTTCGGCATAACGCTCGTTGGGAAAGCTGCGCAACTGATCGGCCATGCCGTCCTTGTCCTGCCATTGCTGCAGGACGCTGGCTGCAAGCTGCTGCTGGTGCTCGCCGATGGCCGTCAGCAAGGGGCAGTAGCGCGTCCTGGTGGTGGGGTCGGCGAGGTCGATGCTGCTGTCGAAAAGGACGTACTCGTAGGCGCTCAGGCCCTGTACCACGACGCTGGCGTTATCCAGATCGGCCTGGGTCAGCTCGGGCTTGGTCTTGAGCAGTGCCGTGACCTGGCGTGCAACGAGGTTCTTCTTGTCCGGCCAGAACTGGACCTGCCAGGCCAGATTGCCTTCGCCCATTGGGCCGATCAGCAGCGGCTGCAGGCCGGCCCAGGCGGTTTGCGCATGCACGAAGGCAGCATGCGCTTCGTCCAGGGTCTGGTTGTCGGCACAGAAGGCGATCGCACTGGCCGCCAGGCGGCGGTCGGCTTCCGACCACTGAGTGTAGGTCGGCAGCAATACACCATCGGCCAAGGCTTTGCTGGTCTCGGCCTGCGGGTCGGCGGGCGTGCAGGCGCTCAGCAACAAGGCGGTGAGCAGAGCGCCGCTGGCGATGCGCAGGGTGTTCGAACGGATCATGGTGTCCTCATCGGCAAGGCCGGTTGCAGCGCTTTCGCGCCGGGAAAGCATGGTGAATAGCATGGGCATTCAGAGCGACTCGAGGAAGCTCAGCAGCGCGGTACGTTCGTTCTGGTCGTAGCCGAGCACGATCTGGCGCGCCTTTTCGGCCTCGCCGCCGTGCCAGAGTATGGCTTCGAGCAGGTTGCGGGCGCGGCCGTCGTGCAGGAACTGGGTATGCCCGCTGACTGCCTGGGTCAGGCCAATGCCCCACAGCGGTGGCGTGCGCCATTCCCGGCCGTTGGCCTCGAACTCGGCGCGGTCATCCGCGAGGCCTTCGCCCATGTCATGCAGCAGCAGGTCGGTGTAGGGGCGAATCAGCTGATTGGCCAACTCCGGTTCCGCGGCGTCGGCAGCGGTGGTGAACTGTGGCACGTGGCAGCTCTGGCAGCCGGCGCGGTGAAATAGCGTCTTGCCGGCGAGTACCTGTGGGTCGTCGACGTTCCGTCGCGCAGGTACGCCGAGATTGCGGGTGTAGAACAGCACCTGGGCGAGGATGTCGTCGCTGACTTCCGGCTCGCCACCGTCCGGCATCGCGCGACACTCGGTCTGCCGGTCGGTGCAGCTGCTGCCACTGAGCAGACTGGTGGACAGGCCCATATCGTTGAAGAAGGCATCGGCGTTCTGTTGGTTGAGGCTCGGCTGTCCGGCCTTCCAGCCGAAGCGGCCAATCACGGTTTGCCGGCTGGTCTGGTCGAAGACCCGGTTCGGGCGGCCGGAGATGCCGTCGCCGTTGCGGTCATCGGGGTCGGCATTGGCCAGCAGCGCCTCTTCGGGAATGGCTTCGAGCAGGCCCAGGCCGATCATCGGTGGCGCGATGCGTAGGGACATCCGGGTTTCCGGATGCATGTCGCCATAGGCCAGGTCGTTCAGTTCGATTTCCGGCCTGCGCAGCTCGACTTCGGTGCCATCGGCGAAGCGCACCTGCTCGGTCGAATAGCGCAGCCGTACCTTGCCTTCCGGGGCGACGCCGGGAATCGCCATGTCCTGCAGCTGGCCGCCGTAGCTTGGCTCCGGTGCGATGCCACGTTCTCGGACGACTTCGGCGTGCTCGGGACCGGCCGGAATGGACAGCCGTACCAGCATCGACACGGCGCTGGTCGCATCGGGTGCCGGCGGATGGCCGCGGCCGTCCTTGATATGGCAGTTCTGGCAGGCGTTGGTATTCAGCAGCGGGCCAAGACCATCGCGAGCGGTGGTGGATGCCGGGGCGATGACCCAGGGATTTCGGAAGAAGCTGTTGCCGACGCTGAAGTCGAGTCGACGCATCGGTGCCAGATTGGCCGAAGGCATGGAGTAGGCGTTCTGGTCGAACTTCATCACCGTGGTGCTGCCGCCGGAGAGCGCCTCACCAGGTTCGGGCTGGGAGAAAGTCGGTGTTTCAACGTTATCGCAGGCGACCAGGGCCAGAGCCAGCAGCGGGAAGAGGCGGCGAAACAGCGGGCGCATCGGAAGTACCTGCAGGGCGGTGAATTAAGCCGCGCAATCTTAGCAGGCTAATCGTAATGGAATAAGAGGGATTTGCATTTGCGCGAGAGGGGCGCGCGCTCTGGAACCAGGCAGGGGAACAGCGAAAAGCCCGGCACGGGCGCAACAGCTGCGCCCGTGTCGGCGCCGATCAGAACTCGTGATCGGCGGTGTCAGGGTTGAGGTCGCTGATGCCGAGGGCACCGGCGGCCTGCTCGATCGCGGCGGTCTGCTTGACCAGTGCGCCGATGGCATCGCGTACTTTCTGCTGGCCTTCGGTGTTGTCCGAAGCGATCAGCTGGTCGAAGGCCTCTCCGTTCTTCGCACTTTCAACCAGGACTTGCAGCTTGGCTTCGGTGGTTTCCAGGTCGGTCTTCAGCGTGCTGTCCACCTCTGGGCTGACGCCCTGAACCAGCGATGCCAGGCTTGGACCGGTCAACGTAGTGCCGTCGACGCGCTTGTACTCGCCGAGATAGACGTTGCGAACGCCACGGGCATTGAAGAAGTGCGAGTTGTGGGTGTTGTCGCTGAAGCAGTCGTGCTCGTCTTCGGTGGAGTTGGCTTCCAGAGCGACTTTCATGCGCTCGCCAGCCAGTTCGCCGAGGGACAGGCTGCCCATGCCGAAGAGCATCTTGCGCAGGCCGTTCTC
>DNMQ01000414.1:4081-15898 GCA_003488145.1 Pseudomonas sp. | reverse complement strand
AATGCGCTGCTGGTCGCCGGTCTCGAGGGCGTCAAGCGCATGGATTACCGTCAGGCGCTGAAGGCCTCGACCACCCAGCGCTTCGATTTCATCGACGCCTATGTCGGCGGGCTGGAGCGGGTGATCGACCTCGACGCCATCCGCGGCTCGGGTCTGAAGTTCGCCGTCGACCCGCTGGGCGGCGCCGGCGTGCACTACTGGCCGCGCATCGCCGAGCGCTTCGGTTTGCCGCTGGAGGTGCTGTCCACGGTGGTCGACCCGACTTTCCGCTTCATGCGCCTGGACTGGGACGGCAAGATCCGCATGGACTGCAGCTCGCCACATGCCATGGCCGGGCTTATCGAGAACAAGGACCGCTTCGACGTGGCCTTCGCCTGCGACACCGACCACGACCGCCACGGCATCGTCACCCGCTCCGGCGGGCTGATGAACCCCAACCATTACCTGGCGGTGGCCATCGAATACCTGTTCACCCATCGCCCGGGCTGGAGCGCCGAGGCCGGCATCGGCAAGACNNCTGGTGGAGGTACCGGTGGGCTTCAAGTGGTTCGTCGACGGCCTGATGGACGGCAGCCTGGGCTTCGGCGGCGAGGAATCGGCCGGCGCTTCGTTCCTCGACAAGCAGGGTGGCGCCTGGTCCACCGACAAAGACGGGCTGATCCTCGGCCTGCTCGCCGCGGAGATCACCGCAGTCACCGGCAAGGACCCGAGCGAGCGCTACAAGGCGCTGACCGACCGCTTCGGCGCGCCGGTGTATCAGCGCATCGACGCCGCGGCCAACCGCGAGCAGAAGACACGCCTGGGCAAGCTCTCCGCGTCGCAGGTCTCGGCGAAGGAGCTGGCCGGCCAGCCGATCACGCGCATCCTCACCGAGGCACCGGGCAACGGCGCGGCCATCGGCGGGCTGAAAGTGGAAACGGAAAACGGCTGGTTCGCCGCACGGCCGTCCGGCACCGAGGACGTGTACAAGATCTACGCCGAGAGCTTCGAAGGCGAAGCGCACCTGGCGCGCATTCAGGCCGAGGCCAAGGCGCTGGTGGATTCGGTGCTGGCCGGCTGAGGACCAAGGCCCGGCGTCAGGCGTCGGGCTTCAGCTGCTGGCGGTCACTGATATTGACCGCCAGCTGCGCGGCTTCGACGTCGTCGGTCAGGTAGCGGCTGTTGCCATTGGCATCGGTGACCCGATAGACCATGGCGATATCCGGGTGGCGCAGATGCTCGGGAATGTCGTCGCCTTCGAGCTTGGTCACGGTCACACTCATGGCTCGGCTCCTGTTGGCGGTGTCTGTCTGGCATGTGACTGCGCCGCGGCCGATGCGATCCGCTGAAACCGGGCGCCGAGCATCCGCTGCGACGCGAGCGACCGCTCAGGGTCGCGCATCCAGCGCCTTTTCCACCTCGATTTCCAGCGCATAGGCCGGCTGTTCCACGGCGCGATGATCCAGCGTGTAGCGTCGGGCGAACTCGGCGACGCCCCAATCCAGATACTGTTCGACGTGCTTGAGCTCATGGGCCCAGAGCGCGACGTTGTCCTGCGCATCGCTGGCGTGGCGGAAGACGATGACGTCGATCAGAGTCACGGCGTTGACGTCCGGATTGCGCAGCAGGGTGTTGCCGGCATTCAGCGCCACTTCGTCGCCGACGCGGTAGTTCGCGCTTTCCAGCACCGCGAGATCGAAAAAGGGTTCGAGCTGCGAGCGGATATGCAGCGGCATCGGCTCGACACCGCCCGCTACCAGGCGATCCCGCGATTGCTGAATCCAGTTCTGCAGCGCCAGCGCGACCATGCGCTGCACACGGTCGTATACGGCCTGGGTGTCGCTGGCAGAGCCGGGCACGCAGAGGCAGCTGCCGCTCAGGCAGATTGGCTGTTGGCCAGGCGGGCAGGCCGTCTGTGCCAGAGCCGGAGCGCCGGCCCATGCCATGCAGGCGAGCAGCAGGGAAAGGCGGCGAAGAAGCGGGGTGAACGACACGCGAAGTCCTCGAAGGCGAGGGCGAGCCCCGGGCCGGTGCGCACTATAGCCGTGCGCCCGGGGCTCGCGAAGAGGGCCTTCAGATCACCGGCGATGCCGCGCTCACCACGCGCAGGGCCAGGCCTTCGTAAGGGTCGAGGTTGAAGGTCAGCTCGCAGTTCTCGGTGAGGTCGCCTTCCACGCGCTCGTGGATGATGTCCACCACCGGGCCGGGCGCCACGCCGGGCAGGCAGACGGTTTCGCTGATGGTCTCGGCGCTGAAGTTCAGTGCGGTGATCTGTACGCCTTTGCCGGCCGGCAGCTCGTGAACCATGATCAGCAGCCCCGGCGCCTGCACATCGGGAATCAGGATCTGCTTGCTCGCGGCAATGTCGTAGGCCTGGCGCACGCTGAGGATGCGCTTGAGCTGGCAGGCGAATGAACCGGTGCTCTGCAGCTGCTCGGCCAGGCTGCCATACAAGGCGCGGGCTTTCGGCAAGCCTTCGGCGGACGTCGATGCCTCCGGTGCCAGGTCCGCCAGGTCATAGCCGCCGCGGTTGATCCAACGGGTATCGCCGTCGCCCATCAGGTGCTCGACCTGCTCGGGCGCCAGCGGCAGGGCGCCGACCAGATCCCAGCCAGATAGGGCGAACACGCCGGGCTGCATGGCATTGAACATCACCAGCAGGAGATGCAGGCGCTGGATCTGCTCCACTTCGGCCGGGCCGATGGCGTCCAGATCGCGGATGTTCAGCGCCGCCGCGATCACGCTGGCGGTGGTGCAGGCCACGCCGTTGGTGACGAACTTGAGGTTGTAGGGCGCATGCTCGCCGGTCAGCCGTTCGTACAGCTCCTCGCGGATCAGCTCGCGCAGGTGCCCGCCGGGCAGCGTCTGACCCTTGTAGTGGTAGTGGTCGTAGGCGTGCAGCGTCCAGAAATGCACCAGTTCCAGGGTCAGCTCGTCGTGGTTCTGCAGTGCATGGATCAGCGAGGCCGGGTCGATGCCGAAGGCGTGCACCTCGCGCAGCATCATGCGCAGGAACTCGGTGTCGCCGGTCACCAGCGCGTGGTGGTAGGCCGGACGGGTGATGAAGTCGTAGGACAGGTCGGCACCGCCGTGGGACATGGCGGCGATGTCGTCGATGGTCAGGTTCAGTTCCTGGAAGCTGAAGCCCCCGGCCTTGCGGATCGCGCCGGCGAGCAGCTGGTTGCCGGTGACCGACAGCGGGTGGCCTTCGGACCAGGCGGTGCCCTCGGCACGCCGCTCGACGCCGAGGAAGCCGTTGGCATCCAGGCGCAGCATGCGGGCGCCGGCCACATCAATGGCATGCAGGGCATCGCCAATGATCAGCTGCTGGGCGGCGAACGTCGGATCGAGCCAGTTCAGCGACGGCTGACCTTCCTTGAAATAGTGCAGGTAGACCCAGCGCCTGACCTTGCCGTCGACCCCGGTGACTTCCCCGGTGGCGCTCCAGTCGGTGTCCTTGATGCCGGGCTCGAAGAAGATCACCCGCTGCAGCTGGCCGACGATGTAGTGCTTTTCATGCAGGCGATCAACGACCGGCGGTTCGAGATTGACCGAATCGCGTCCCGGCGGCACCTCGGGCAGCAATTCCCAGTCCTCCTCGCGGATCTCCACCATGTGGTACAGCCCCGGGTAGTCCCCGTAGGCCATTTCCGCGAGGCGGAAGTCGGCGCCCTTGCCGGTGTGCGCCGGGACGATGTCGTCGATGACGATGGCGTTGTGCGCGGCGGCGACCCGGCTGAGCTGCAGCATCTGCTCTTCGGTGCCCAGCTTCGGGTCGATATCGAAGCTGATGCGGTCGAAGTTGCCATCGATGGTCGGCGTGAATTCGCGACCGCGCAGGCCCCCGGAACGCTTCATCGGGCCGTTGTGGATGCCCTGCACACCCAGCTCGGAGAGCGCGCTCCACAGGCGATCGTCACCCAGCGCTTCGAGCACCGAGCTGCCCTCGGGGGTGATGATGGCTGCCGGATAGGCGGTGAACCACACCGAGCCGATGGCGCTGGCATCGCGCGGCCGCGCCTGGGCGTAGGGCCGCTGCCAGAGCCGCGCCTGACCGGCGTAGAGGCGCGACCGCTCGCGCGCCGCGTGCAACATGGACTGGTCCACCAGCCACTGGATATAGCTATCGTCTGGGGTGCTCATTCGACGTCGGTTCCCGCTGTGCTAAGGGAAATGTAGTCGTTTGAGTCGGGTGTTCCGTCATCGTTGCATCGAATCGTCCGCCGAAGTTGTCCCGACCAGCCGCGACGACCGGGCATCCGGCGCGGCCCGTGGCCTGACGCGCCGTGGCCGACCACGCAGGCGGCGCCAGCCCAGCAGCACGCCACTGACGGCGATCACCAGCATGCCGGCGCTGAACGCCAGCAGCAGGCCGTCACGCAGCAGCGGCCGTTGCAGCAAGGGCAGCCAGTCCCAGCTGTGCAGCAGCTTGAACACCCAGCGCACGGCACGCCGGCGCTGGTCGAGCTGTTCGATAAGGGCGCCGCTGTAAGGATCGATGTGCAGCCAGGTCGCGGCCGGATCGTCGAAACGCACCCGCAGCAGCGGCAGCCGTCGCGGTAGATGGCTGTAGAGGCTCGGTTCGCTGCGGGCGTAGTAGTGGAAATCATCCTGTTCCAGCCATTCGAAGCGCAGCTGCTGTTCGGGCCAGGCCTGGCGGACCTCGCGCTCCAGCAGGGCGCGCTCAAGGCGTTCCTGTGCCGGCTCGGCACTGGCGACGGGCAGAATGCGTGTTTCACCCTTGGCATCGATACCGAGCAGATAGGGCTGATCGCCGAGCACCTGCCACTGCAGCTCCACCGGTTCGATACCAGCCTCGCGGAATCGGGCCAGCGCAGCGGCCAGATCCGTATCCAGCGCCTCGGTGTTTAGCGGCGCTTGCCGCAGCGCGGCGGCATCGATGGTCGAGCGCTTCTCGAACAGCCCCCAGGGCTCCATCGACAGCATGCCGCTGACCAGCCAGACCAGCAGCGCCACGCCGACCAGCATCCCGCCAACGTGGTGCACGCGGCCAGCGCCAGCCGGGTAGGGCGAGTGCGAGCCGTTGCGGTAGCGACCGGCGAAGCGCCAGCGCAGCAGCCCGATCAGCATGCCCAGCAGCACCAGCACCGCGGCCAGCAGCGCACCGTAGACCAGCGCCACCGACCAGATCGCCTTCGGCATGACTTCACGCAACGGGTAGAGCCAGTGCAGCCAGGTGCCCAGCAGGTTCCAGGCACGCTCGTGGGCCGTGGCGTCGCGCACCACCAGCCCAGTGTGGCTGGAAACGTACAGCAGACGCCCTTCGGCATCGTCCGCCTGTAGGCGATACAGCGGTCGCTCGCGGGCTAGGGCGTGGTTGCGCGTCCAGGCATCCTCCTCGACCCGATCGAGCAAGCGCACCTCGCCACCGGCGAACTGCCCCGCGCTGGCCAGTGCCTCGGCAGCACCGATGTGCTCGATGCGCTGGCCGCTGCGCGCATCGACCGCCAGCAGCGGGCCGTCGCCGTTGTCCAGCAGGTAGCGCGGCGAGCCGCCGGCACCGGTCAAGCGCAGACTGAGCGGCGTGCGCGGGTCTGCGCTGGCGGCAAGCGCTGCGCCCGGAGCGATGCAGCAATCGCCACTCAGCGGCTGCAGGCGTGACAGGTGCTCCTCTGGCGTCAGCTTGGGGTAGCCGACGAAGAGCATCACCACGCCGCTGACGATCCAGAGCAGGACGAACAGACCGAGCCCGATGCCCAGCCAGCGGTGTGCGAGGTACAGATAGCGTTTCATGCCGGTCAGAAGTCCAGGGTCACGGCCGCATACAGCGCGCGGCCATCACCCGGCGCATGCAGTGTCTCGGCGCCGTCGTACCAGATGTACTCGTAGTAGCGGTCGGTGAGGTTCTTCAGCTGCAGGTCGACGGCCAGCTGCTCGGTCAGCTGATAGCTGGCGCCCAGGTTGAACAGCACGTAGCCGCCGTACTTGCCCTGGGTGTTCTCGCGTTCGAGGTAGTAGTCGGTCTGGCCGTTGAGCCAGGCGCTGAGCTGCAGGTCCGGCGTCGCCTGGTAGGTGCTGCCGGCCGAGTACAGCCGCTGCGGCACGTGGTCGATCTGCTGGCCCTGACTGGCCGGCAGGCTCGGATCAGCCTTCTCGATTTCGGAGAACTGCCAGGAGTGCGCCAGCCACAGATTCAGATCGCTGGCGGGGTAGAGGTTGAGCTGGGCGTCGTAGCCCCAGCGGCGCGTCTGCCCGAGGTTTTCCGATTCACCGGTGGGGTCGTTGAGCCGGCGCCGCACCTCGTCGGTGGCCACCTGTTCCCAGTAGGCGATGCGCCCATCGATCCAGTGCGCCGGGCTGAACTTGATGCCGGCTTCCCAGCCATCGTTGATCGACGGCGAGAGATCGCTGGTGCGCGGCGGCACCTTGTAGGCGGCCGCGCCAGTGCCGATCTGGAAGGTCCGGCCCCAGTTGCCATACAGGCTCAGCTGCTCGATGGGGGTGTAGATCAGGCTGATCTTCGGCTGCTCGATGCTGCCGTAATCGTTGATCGCGTAATCGTTGCCGCTCAGCTCATCGGTGAAGTCGCCCTCGATGCGGTCGACGCGAAACGCCGGGATGATCTTCAGCGACTCGACCGGCTGGATCACCGCCTGCAGGTAGGCGCCGTAGCTGTCGTAATCGAAGCGCTGGTCGCGGGTCTGGGTCACGACCTGGCGCTCGACGGTGGTGTAGCGCTCGCTGCGGTTGCGCTGCTGCTCGGTGTCGAGCCCGCCTTCAATGGCCAGGTCATGCAGCCAGGACACGTCCGGGCGATAGGTCAGCGAGGTGCGCGCGCCGTAGTGCTTTTCCTCACTGGTACGCCGCTGCTGTGGCGCCGATTGCGAGAAACGCACCCAGCGGTCGTCGTCCAGGGTGTTGAGCCAGACCTTGGTCGCCCAGCTGAGATCGCTGGCCAGCTGGCTGTCCAGATGCAGGCTGAGCTGATTCATGCGCCGCTCGCCCATGTCGCTGGATGACAGCGCGTAGGACTGACGGGGCGAGTGCCGCGCGTCCTCGCGCGACAGGTAACCCGGCTCGTCGGCCTCGGCCTCGTAGTGCCGGGCGATCAGGCCCAGGCGCCAGTTGCCGGCATCCGGCGTGTAGAACCATTTGCCGGACAGGCTGGTGCGCTCGCTGCCGGCATGGTCGCGGTAGCCATCGCTCTTCTGCTGGCCGATGAAGTAGTTCTGCGTCCAGTTGCCGCTTTCGATGCCCTTGGCCAGCTGCAGCTCCTGGGTGTCGTAGCTGCCGTAGCGCAGCCGCGCCTTGCCGTAGTCACCGCCGATGCGCGACTGCACGGCGACGTTGCCGGCGATGTTGTACAGGCCGTAGCGCGGGTCGTTGGTGCCGCGCACCACCTCGATGCCGTCGATCTCCAGCGGAAACAGCATGTCCAGATAGGGCATGTTGCCGTCGTTGCTGTTGCTCGGGATGCCGTCGATCAGCAGCTTGACCGCATTGACCTCGCCCTCGCCGTTGAAGCCACGAAAGGACAGCTTGCCGGAGCTGGTGCCCTGGCCGAATTCGGTGAGCATCACCCCCGGCGCGCGACGAAACAGCTCCCAGCTGTAGAGCACCGGCTGCTGTTCGAGAATGTCGCCGCCGAGCAGGTCGACCGAGCTGATCACGCTGCTGGTCGGCAAGCCACCACCAGACTGGGTGGCGGTGACGGTGCTGCTGCCCAGCGACAGCGCGGAGGCGGCGGTATCGGCAAGGCTTGCCGGCAGATGGGCAGCAGCCAGGGCCGCAATAACAAGACGAGGCAGCGCAGGGCGCCGCGACGGGTGCGCAGGATGGTCGAGCATCTCGCATGTTCCTTGTGCAACAGACAGGGCCGTACGGCGAATGGCCGCAGGCAAACGCCAGCACCACCGTGGTCGGTGCAGACAGTTCAGGCGAAGCAACGAAGGGTGACGCCAGCGGCGTCAGGCGAGGGGGGAGGCGCGAGGATTGAGGGCCGGCCATTGTTGCCGTGGCGACGGCCGATGGGCGCCTGCTTCGACAGCGAGGACCGGGCCGCCACGAATTTCCTGCGGTAGCAGCGGTGCGGCGCCGGGCAGCGCTGCCAGGCCCATCGAGCCGGCGCAGCAGCAGCACGGCGGCATCCCGCCATGGGCGCTCGGCTCATGCTCGCCATGCTCCGCCGACCCGTGCAGTGCGTGCGACTGCTGCAGCTGTGCCTGCATCAACGGGCAATGGCCGCTCCAGCCGAGCAGCCGCTTGCTCTCCGCCGGCAACAGGCCCGACAGCGGCATGCTCAGCAGATGGATCAGCAGGGCCAGGCTGGCGAGCCAGGCGGGAAGGCGGCGGCGTGTCATCGGCGATCCGATCAGGCGCGGGTGCGAATGGCGTTCATGATAGGAACGACTCTCAGCAAAAAGAGTTGAGCAAACTCAAGAATGTTCGCTGATCGTCAGGCCTGCCGGTCAGGTTCGCTGCGCGACGCCATCGTCACGCAGCGAACGGCAGACCTCAGCGGGCGTCGAGCAGTGCCTGCGCCGCGTCGGCGGGTTGGCCGGCCAGCTGGCGCTGGGCCTGCTTCTGCTGCTTGTAGGCCAGCGCGGCGGCGGGTACCGGGGTCACGGTGCCGGTTTCCAGCCACTTCTTGAGGCGGTTGGCATCGGCCATATGGGTGTACTTGCCGAACGCATCGAGCACCACGAAGGCCACCGGGCGTTGCTTCATGGTGGTGCTCATCACCAGGCAATGGCCGGCAGCGTTGGTGAAGCCGGTCTTGCTCAGCTGAATGTCCCAGTTGTTCTTGCGCACCAGGGCATTGGTGTTGCGAAAGCCGAGGGTGTAGTTGGGCTTGCGAAAGGCCACAGTCTTCTCGTCAGTGGTGCTGAACTGCTGGATCAGCGCGTACTGGCGGCTGGCGCGGATCAGCTTGACCAGGTCATTGGCACTGGAGACGTTGCGTTCGGATAGCCCGGTGGGCTCGACGTAGTGCGTGCGGGTCATGCCCAGCGCCCGCGCCTTGGCGTTCATCGCCTGGATGAAGGCCGAGTAGCCACCCGGATAGTGGTGGGCAAGACTGGCGGCGGCGCGGTTCTCGGAAGACATCAGGGTCAGCAGCAGCATCTCGCGGCGGCTGATTTCGCTGCCGATGCGCACGCGCGAGAACACGCCCTGCATCTCCCTGGCATCGCGGATGGTCACCGGCAGCGCCTGATCCAGCGGCAGCTTGGCGTCCAGCACGACCATGGCGGTCATCAGTTTGGTCACCGAGGCGATCGGCACCACCATGTCTGGATTGCTGGAGTAGAGCACTTCGTTGGTCTTCAGATCGACCAGCAGGGCGCTGCCGGAGGCGAGTTCCTGAACGGCCGGCTTGGCGGCCTGGGCATGGATGGCCGGCAACGAGGCCAGGCAGGCGAACAACAGATTGGCGAGGGTACGACGAAAGTTCACGATGGGTGTTTCCCCGCGATGGAAGGGCGAAATGCGCTGAATGCGACGTGGTAGACGTTTCGCCAGTATAGGGAATCGCCCGCAGACTCGCCTCTTTCCGATGAGCGGTTCGTCGGAAGAGCAGCGCCAGAGCGGCCGCGTAACGATTCGGCCGATGTTGCGCGCAAAATTCGGGCCGCACCTCTGCCTGTTTTCGGAGTCAAACAACCACACTTACCGAGGGGAGGTCCCACCATGTCCCGTTTCAGCAAAGCCACCACCCGCGAAGAAGTCCAACACGAGATCGACAGCCTGATGCGCGCGCTCGATGAGCTCAAGCACGATGCCGCCCACGACTCGCGCAAGCGCCTGAGCGCACTGCGTTCGCGTGCCGAGTCACTCTGGCACGACAACGACTGGGATGAGCACTATGCCGATATCTCCCGGCGCACTCGCGAAGCCAGCCGTGCTGCGCGCGAATGCGCCAAGGAGCATCCGCTGGGTACCCTGGCTCTGGCCGCGGGCGCCTTTGCCGTGATCGGCTATCTGATAACCCGTCGCTGATCGGCAGCCGTCATGCTCAATGCCGAAACGCCACGGCTGAAGTTCGCCCTTTACGGCGCTCACGACGACCTTGGCAGCGCGCTGCTGGTGGAGCTGCTCAGCCGCCAGCATGAGGCCGTGGCATTGCTCGACGACCTCAATTCGATAGCCGCCCGGCCAGGTCTGCGGACCAAGCCGGGCGATCCGTTCGATGCAGTGAGCGTCAGCGAGAGCGTGGCCGGGATGGATGCGGTGGTCTGTCTGTTTCAGACGCCGCGTCTGCCGGGTGCCGATACGGTTACCGGGGAGTCGCCCCAGCGCGATTTCTACCAGGCAGTGGAGGCGCTATTGCTCGGCCTGGAGCGCGCCAAGGTCGAGCGCCTGCTGCTAGTTGCCGATTTTCCGGCGATCGAGCGGCAGCCGGAGGTCGAGGCTGCACTGCAACGACTGGTCAGCCATCCAATGCGCTGGACGCTGGTAGACGCGCCGTCAGCCGGTAACCAGCTGACTATCGAGGCGCTGGCCGAAGCGGCTGGCAAGGGTGACGCCAATCCCTATCGGGAATTGCAACGCATCGCCGCGGGCATCGTCGATGAACTGGAAAACCCCCAGCACATTCATCAGCGCATTCACTTCAGCGGCTAGTGGCCTGTGCGGTGAGTTTGTTGAGGCAAGTTTGGATGACCATTGTTCCGAGACAAGGCGCTGCGACGAGTCATAGAGGGCTATGGCGAGGAGCAGCAACGCAGTATCGGGGCCATGGGCGCCGAAATTGACCAACTGAACTTACCAAACAGGCCACTAGCTTAGCTGCCGACGCAGTTCGGCGAGCACCGGCGCCGTGTCCGGGCGTACGCCGCGCCACAGTTCAAAGGCCTCCGCCGCCTGCTCCACCAGCATGCCGAGCCCGTCGCGGGTGTCCGCACCCAGCGCTGCCGCCCACTGGCAGAACGCCGTGGGCCTGGCGGCGTACATCATGTCGTAGCAGAAGCTCTGACCCGGCCGGATCAGGCTGTCGGCCAGCGGTGGCAGTTCGCCGCCGAGGCTGGCCGAGGTGCCATTGATGATCAGGTCAACCGGTTCGGCAAGATCGGCGAAGGTGCTGGCGGACAGCGGCCCCAGTTCGGCGAATTCCTGCACCAGCTGTTCGGCCTTGCTCGGCGTGCGGTTGGCGATGATCAGCGCCGCGGGCTTTTGCGCCAGCAACGGCTCGAGTACGCCACGCACGGCCCCGCCAGCTCCGAGCAGCAAAATGCGCTGGCCCGCCAGCGCTACACCGGCGTTCAGCAGATCGCTCACCAGCCCGGCACCGTCGGTGTTGTCACCGAGCAGGCGGCTGTCTTCGAGCTTCTTCAGGGTATTCACCGCGCCGGCACGGCGGGCGCGCTCGGTGAGTTGATCGGCCATCCCATAGGCCTGTTCCTTAAACGGCACGGTGACGTTGGCGCCCTGGCCGTCCCGGAAAAATGCCCGGGCGAACCCCGGAAAGTCGTCCAGCGGCGCCAGCAGTGCCTCGTAGCAAAGCGCATGGCCGGTCTGCGCGGCGAACAGGGCGTGAATCTGCGGTGATTTGCTGTGGCCGATGGGGTTGCCGAAGACGCCGTAGCGGTCCATGGGTGAATCCTTGCGGTGTGGGGTGCAGATAGCAGTCGAAGGTCAGGGCTGCTCGGCGAGCCAGTCGCGGTCCTGCAGGAAGTATTCGGTCAGGCGCGCTTCCGGTGTGCCTGGCTCGGGATGCTTGTCATAACCCCAGGCCACTTGCGGCGGCAGCGACATCAGGATGGATTCGGTACGCCCGCCCGATTGCAGGCCGAACAGCGTGCCGCGGTCATAGACCAGGTTGTATTCGACGTAGCGGCCGCGGCGCAGCAGCTGGAACTGCCGCTCGCGCTCGCCGAACGG
>DNMQ01000414.1:0-4043 GCA_003488145.1 Pseudomonas sp. | reverse complement strand
TCCCGCGCGACCCGGTGCCAGTGCACGCAGTCGTCTTCGGCGCCGTAGTAGGGCGTCAGGTCGAAGCCGCCGCCGAACCACCAGACCGGTTCCTCGCCTTCCTTCTCGGCGATGAAGAAGCGCACGTTGGCATGGGACGTGGGCACATACGGATTGTGCGGGTGGATCACCAGCGACACACCAAGCGCCTCGAAGCCGCGCCCGGCCAGCTCCGGGCGATGAGCGCTGGCCGACGGCGGCAGGCTGTCGCCATGCACGTGGGAGAAGTTCACCCCGCCCTTTTCGATCAGTGCGCCGTTCTCGATCACCCGCGTCCGGCCACCGCCGCCACCGGGCCGCGTCCAGGCGTCCTCGACGAAGCGCGCGCCGCCATCTTCGGCCTCCAGCGCAGCGCAGATGCGGTCCTGCAGATCGAGCAGATAGGCTTTGACGGCTTCGGTCCTGTCGTTCACGAAATCACCTTGCGAATGACCGCACGCAGCCCTTGAGGCGTGGCTGGGCGGTGCTTGAAACGGGGTCGGCCGGCAAGCATAGCATTCAGCCGATTGACGAACGCAGCCCCGGCGGGTTGGATAGACGCTCTTTCAATGACCAGGAGCCAGACATGTCCCAGCGCATCCAATTCAGCCAGCACGGCGGTCCCGAAGTCCTGGAACAGGTCGATATGCCGCTCAGCGCGCCGACTGCAGGCGAAGTGCGGGTGCGCAACCATGCCATCGGCCTGAACTTCATCGACACCTATTTCCGCGGCGGTCTGTATCAGCCGCCGAGCCTGCCATCCGGGCTGGGCACCGAGGGTGCCGGTGTGGTCGATGCGGTGGGTGAGGGCGTTCAGCACCTGCAGCCGGGCGACCGCGTCGCCTATGCCACCGGTCCGCTCGGTGCCTACGGCGAACACCACACGCTGCCGGCACGGCATCTGGTCAAGCTGCCGGACTCCATCAGCTTCGAGCAGGCTGCCGCGGTGATGCTCAAGGGCCTCACCTGCCAGTACCTGCTACGCCAGATCCACCCGTTGCAGGCCGGCGAAACGGTGCTGTTCCATGCCGCGGCCGGCGGTGTCGGATCGATCGCCTGTCAGTGGGCGCGCGCACTGGGCGCGCAGTTGATCGGCGTGGTGGGCTCTGCGGAGAAGGCCGAGCGGGCCAAAGCCCTGGGCGCCTGGGCCACCATTGATCGCACCCGCGAGGACGTGGTGCAACGCGTACTGGAGCTGACCGAAGGCAGGAAGTGCCCGGTGGTCTACGACTCGGTGGGCAAGAGCAGCTGGGAAATCTCGCTGGACTGCGTCGCCCCGCGCGGCCTGCTGGTCAGTTTCGGCAACGCCTCCGGGGCCGTCACCGGGGTGAACCTGGGTGTGCTGGCGCAGAAGGGCTCTCTGTTCGTCACTCGGCCAACTCTGGCCGGCTACGCTGACACGCCGGAACGTCTGCAGGCCATGGCCGATGAACTGTTCGAGATGATCGGCAGCGGCAGGATCCAGGTCGAGATCGGCCAGCACTACCCGCTCAGCGAAGCGGCCGAAGCCCAGCGCAAACTGGCGGCGGGGGAAACCACCGGTTCGACCATTCTGCTGTCCTGACGCTGCGGCGGCTGCCTTTATAGGGGCAGCCGCACAGTGCGTTTCACCGCCGGCTCAGGCCGGACGAATCACATCACCCGTGCGCAGATCGCGAATGACACTGGGGTTACGTCGCCCACCCAGCGGGCCGGCGAACACGGCGTCGAGCTGACGCGGGAAATACTGCTCGACCCGCAGCCGCGAGCGCGCTGCTGGACGGCCGGCAGGGTTGGCGGAGGTCGAGACCAGCGGGCCGGTCAACGCACACAGCCGCGTGACCTGTGGATGATCGGTCACCCGCAGCGCGACGCTGTCGTGCCGCCCGGTGATCCACTCCGGCAAGCGGCCGCGATGCGGCACCAACCAGGTATTCGGCCCCGGCCAGGTAGCAGCCAGGCGGTCGAGCCAGCGCTCGGGCACATCGTCCAGCAGGAAGTCGAACTGCTCGATGCTGTCGGCGATCAGGATCAGGCCCTTCTCCACCGGCCGCTCCTTGAGCGCCAGCAGGCGCAGCACCGCCTCTTCGTCCCATGGGTCGCAACCCACGCCCCAGACCGCTTCGGTCGGGTAGGCGATCACTCCGCCGGCGCGAACCACCCGCGCCACTTGCTGCACACGCCAATCGCCGATCATGCCGACCTCTGCCTGACTGAAAAGCCGGCAGTTTACCCAAGGCATCTGCCGTCGAGCAGGGGGCTGGGCGGCCGATTCGCAACAGCCCCCCGCATTTCGAGCGCGCAAACAACAGGGCGTGGATCGGCAGCGCACGACAGGCCTGCTGTGCGACTCAGCTCCGCCTAGCGCGAGATCACCGTCCAAAAGCCATTGTCGCAGGCCACCAGCCCGTCGACTTCCAGTTCGGTCAGCTGCGCCAGCACCTGCCCCAGCGGCTGATCGAGCGCCATGGCCAGTGCTTCACTGCTGCGCGGCGCGGCCAGCAGTTCGCGTAGCAGCGGATTGTCCGGCTGCGTCGGCGCCGGGCCTTCTCCGTCGGGCAAGTCGACGCGCTGCCAGCCACGCAGGGCTTCGAGCACATCCTCGACCGACTCCACCAGCGCCGCGCCCTGGCGAATCAGCTGATGGCAGCCTCGGGCGCCGGGATGATGGATCGAACCGGGGATCGCGTAGACCTCGCGGCCCTGCTCGGCAGCGAGTCGCGCGGTGATCAGCGAACCGCTCGACGGGCTTGCCTCGACCACCAGCACGCCCAGCGACAGGCCGCTGATGATGCGATTGCGCCGCGGAAAGTTGCTCGCCTGCGGTGGGCAGTCCAGTGGCAGCTCGGACACCAGCGCACCGCCTCCGTCGACGATCTGCTGGGCGAGGCCGACGTGACGCTGCGGATACAGCCGTTCGAGACCGGTACCGAGCACCGCGACGGTCTTGCCGCCGGCGTCCAGCGCGCCCTGATGCGCGGCGCCATCAATGCCCAGCGCCAGCCCGCTGGTGATGACGAAGCCGGCACCGGCCAGGCTGCGGGAGAACGCTCGGGCATTGTCCAGACCATTGCGCGAGGCGCGGCGGCTGCCGACCATCGCCAGCTGGGGTCGCTCGAGCAAGCCGGGATCGCCGGAAATGAACAGTAGCGGTGGCGCATCCGGCAGTTCAGCCAGCAAGGCGGGGTAGTTCGGGTCGTCCCAGCAGAGCAGATGCCGGTCCGGCTGCTCCAGCCAGGCAAGGGCGGCACTGGCACGCTCGCGGATGTCGGCGCTGCGTCGTGGCTCGGCACAACTGGCCGGCAATCCCAGCGACCGCCAGGCACTGGCCGGCGCGCTCAACGCCGACGCGGCATCGGGAAAGGCGCTCAGCAACTTGCGCAGGCGGCGTGGGCCGAGTTCGGGCAATAGATGCAGACGCAACCGAGCTTCCAGCTCGGCAGGGGAAATGGCAGGCATGGCGAACACTCCTTGTCTCTTTGCACCGCATCCGTGCGGTGCTGTCGCAGCATGAAAAAGCCCCGCATTCGCGGGGCTCTCTTGTTTCAGGGGTTACGGACCTTGTCGCTCACCGCCAGTGAGCGGGTGGCCTGCAGTATCAGGCCGTAGCTGAGCTTGTCGTAGGTGCGGAACACCATCAGCAGGCCGGAACGCTCGTCCGGAATCTTCACGTTCTCACCCGTCACGCGGTCACGTACGGTTTCGCCGGTCTTGTAGACTGCCAGCACGTTGCCGTCCTTCAGACCGTCGCGAGCGCCCTTGTTCAGGGTGACCACGTCAAACTGGCCGATCTGGGTAACGCCGCGCGGTACATCGAGAATCACACCGTCCACCTCCGTCTCAGGCGAGCTGGGCATGAACGTCGAGTTGACCGCACGCTCCTCGCTGGGGAACAGACGATCGCCGATGCGGGCTTCCTGGGTGGTACGGGTCAGGTGCATGGTGGCGATATCGCCTTCGACTTCGACGATGTCTACGGTGCCGATGTCATCGGCGTTGATACCGAGAAATTCGCCGGTTTCCGGATCGACGTAGGTCTTGCCCTG
>DNMQ01000318.1 GCA_003488145.1 Pseudomonas sp. | reverse complement strand
TGGATATGGCGGCCGCGATGGCAGGAAGTTGATCGATACCTTGGTACTGCGACCTTGGTACTGATTCGGCTCGCTCGGCACTCGAGGTGTGCGCCGTCAGGCTGCCGAAACGGGTGACGCAGCCGGCGTTTGCGCAGATTTGGATCGCCGCCACTGCCATGAAAGAGTCTGGAGCCGCCCGATTCAGTGGCCCCTGAACGCTACCAAGGTAGGAAGCTGGGCAGGGCGGGGCGCCTTAGGATGGCGACACCGAAAACAATAACGAGGCCATTCCCATGCCCACTTACAAAGCGCTGTTGCTCAACCTGCTGTTCGTTGGCAGCCTGGTCGGATTCGATCACAGCCACGCCGCTGGCGACCTGACCCGTCGTACGCAGGCTTTGCCGGATCTGAAGTTCGGTTCCGAGCAGAGCGATTACGCGGTGTCGCAGAAGGAATATCAGCTGGAAACCGGCGTCGCCTACCAGCTCAAGGTCAGCTCCGATGGCCAGAAGGAGTGCGCGTTCCAGGCGCCCGAGTTCGCCCAGTCGATCTATCTGCGCAAGGTCGAGGCCGGTGGTGTGGAGATCAAGGCGATCACGCTGGTCGAGCTGGAGTTCGAGGATGCCGGCGAGGCAGAAATCTTCTTCCTGCCCGTCAAGCCGGGCAGCTACCCGTTCTACTGCAAGGGGCTGCAGAACAAGGGCATGGAAGGCCGGTTCGTGGTCAAGTGAAGCGGACTGGCGCTCGGCGCTGATCACGGGGAGTTGCCGATATGTCCGCACTCTGGCGAATCAATCTGCTGGTCACGTTGCTCTTCACCCTGATCACCATGGTCTGTCTGGCGGTGTTGCTGCGCCAGGCCGCCCACGATGTAAAGCGTGAGCTCGATGCCGCGGCGGCGGTGGTTGGCTATCTCGGCGAGATGGCCGAGCGCGATCCCGACTCGCTGCGCCCGGGCCTGACCGATAGCCTGCGCCACATTCGTGTGCGCTGGCTGGACGCCACTGAATCGATGCCTGTCGGGGTCGATCCAGCGCTCGACGACTTGCTCAGCTCCTGGCTGTACCCCGCCGAACTGTCGTCACCCAGCGTCCTTAAGCTTTCCAACGGCCAGCGGCTGCACATCAGCGTCGATCCGCATGACGAAGTCGAAGAGGTCAGCGATTCGTTGTTGCAGTTGCTGGTGCTGTTCGGCCTGGCGCTGCTGCTCTGCCTGCTGGCGATCCGCTGGGCCGTGCGTCCGGGCATGCGAGTGCTCAGCGAGTTGCTTGGTGCACTGGTGAGCATCGCCGACGGCCGACTCGACACCCGCCTGCCATCGCATCGCTTCGCCGAGTCGCGCAGGCTCGCCGAACGCTTCAATCACATGGCCGCTGCACTCGAAGATGCGCGGGCCGACAATGAGCAACTGACCCAGGCGCTGCTGGCGCTGCAGGAACGTGAACGCACCCGTCTGGCGCAAGCGCTACATGACGACCTCGGCCAGTACCTGGCCGGTATCCGTGCCCGGGCCTGTCTGCTGCGCGTCCAGGCTGAGCAGCCCGACGCCGTTCGCGAGACCGCGGTGCACCTTGAGCAGCACAGCCTCGATCTGCAGAACGGCTTTCGCACGCTGGTGCGAGACCTGTATCCGGTGATGCTCGATCACCTGAACCTGGAAGACGCCATCGGGCAACTCGCTGAGCAGTGGCAGAACACTCAAGGTATCCAATGCGATGTCCAGCTGCGTGGAGCTATTCCAGCACTGTCGATGGACGCCAAGGTGCATCTCTATCGCATGGTGCAGGAGGCGCTGACCAATGTGGCGCGGCATGCGCGCGCGACTCGCGTGTGCCTGCATCTGTGCGGGAATCACAACGGGCTGCGCCTGTTGCTGCGAGACGATGGCCATGGGTTGCCGCCAGAACGGCCGGGCGTCGGCCTGCGCTCGATGGTCGAGCACGCGCGCTGTCTGGGTGCCCGGCTGCGTGTGCGCCACCGCGCCGGCAAGGGTTGGGCGCTCTATCTCAAGTTGCCTTTGCAAGGAGCCACGTCATGAAGATTCTGCTGGTGGATGACCACGCGGTAGTGCGTCAGGGCTACGCGAGCCTGCTCAAGGCTCTGCTTCCCGAGGTGACAGTCAGTGAAGCCGCCAGCGGTGAGCAGGCGCTGGAGCAGGTGCAGGAATCGATTCCCAGCCTGGTCGTGCTCGACCTCGGTCTGCCGGGCATCAGTGGGCTGGAAACTTGCCGGCGCCTGCGTCAGCGGTTGCCGCTAATGCCGGTGCTGATCTTCAGCATGCACGACGAGCTGGCACTCGTCCGGCAGGCACTGGATGCTGGCGCCTCCGGCTATCTGACCAAGCGCTGCGCGCCGGACGTGCTGGTAGAGGCGGTGCGCAAGGTGCTTGCCGGGCAGACCTTCATCGAGCAGCCGCTGGCGACCGAGCTGGCCTGCCAGCGCCCTTCGCAGTCGCCGATGAAGGGGCGACTGGCCGATATGACACCGCGTGAAATGGAAATCTTCATCATGCTTGCGCGCGGCATCGGTAATCGGGAGATCGCCGAGCGGCTGTGCATCAGCAGCAAGACCGTCTCGAACCATATGGCCCTGCTGAAAAGCAAGCTGGAGGTCAGCTCCCAGGCCGAGCTCGTGCACCTGGCCATCGATCAGGGCTTACTTCGCGTCGGCGACCGCATGGTGTGCGAGGCCTGATCGGCCTTAACCGTTTCGGATCTTCCTGCTCCCTGCTCCCTGCTCCCTGCGGCGATGCGGGGCATGCCTGTCTGCTGGGTCCGCAGCACCTCTTCAATCTACTCCCAAAAAACGCCTGCCCGCCTGTACACGGTGGGCGGGGCGCTTGTGCCTTGCGAAAGTCGTGGGCCCCAGCTAGTGCGCTGGTCGTAAGACCAATCTCCATGCGGCCGGGAATTTTTCCCGCTGGAGCCGGGAATTCTTCCCTGTCGGCATCGCGCCGCGGCTCTTGATAATCGCGTCTGGCAGGTTGCCAGCATGCGGTTGTCCGCGGTTCTTGCCGCGTTGCTAATGCGGGTGGCCTGGCCAGTCCGATTGGCCAACAAGAACAAGGACCACCCATGCCGTACCAGCTCTGTTGCAGCGCGACGCCCCGACGTACGCTGCTGTCCCTCGCCATCGCCGCGCTGTTGCCGGCGTCCGTTCATGCCGAGCAGACGCTCGATCTCGGCAGTCAGGAGGTGATCGGTACCACGCCGCTGCCGGGCATCGAGCTGCCAAAGGATCAGGTACCGTCCAACATCCAGTCGCTGGATGACAAAGACCTGCGGCGGCTCGGCGGCCAGTCGCTGGCCGAGAAACTGCAGCGCGGATTGCCCAGCGTCAACATCAACGAGATCCAGGGCAATCCGTACCAGGCGGACCTCAACTATCGTGGCTTCACCGCCTCGCCGCTGCTCGGTACGCCGCAGGGTCTTTCGGTTTTTCTCGACGGCGTGCGGGTCAACGAAGCATTCGGCGATGTGGTGCACTGGGACCTGATCCCGAACACTGCCATTGCCAACATGGCCCTGGTGCCGGGCTCGAACCCGCTGTACGGCCTGAACACCCTGGGCGGTGCGCTGGCGCTGCAAACCAAACGTGGCGATACCCATCCAGGTGGCTCGGCGGAAATCTACGGCGGCTCGTTCGGACGCCAGGGCGGTGCAATCGAACAGGGTGGTAGCCATGAGGAGTTCTCCTGGTACCTGGCCGCCGAAGGCATGGATGAGGACGGCTGGCGTGACCATTCGCCGTCCGAGGTGCGCCAGCTGTTCGGCAAGTTCGCCTGGACTACCGACACCACCGATCTGGCTCTCACGCTGGCGCATGCCGACAACGATCTGATCGGCAACGGCCTGATCCCGGAGAGCATGTACGACCAGCGGCGCGAGTCGATCTTCACCTATCCCGATCAGACCGAGAACCGCAGCCGCCTGATGGCCCTGTCCGCCAGCCACTGGCTCAACGACAACGATCGGCTGTCCGGCACGGTCTATCTGCGCCGCACACGTACCGCGACGCTCAATGGCGACGGCAACGATGAGTACGAGGACGAATACGAGGCGTGGGAAGACGGAAGCTTTATCGGCGAAGGGCCGGAAAGCGGCGTGCTGAACCGTACCCGCACCGCGCAACGTGCCTACGGTCTGGCGCTGCAGTGGGCGCGGCATGTAGGTGCGCATCAATTCGCCTTCGGACTGTCCCACGACAACACCCGCGCCAGCTTCCACCAGAGCGAGCAGGGCGGCGAGCTGACCGACGAGCGCGGCATCGCTGCCAGCGAAGAGGAGGAGCAGGCCAACAGCCTGCTGGGGCGCACCCGTACTTCCAGCCTCTATGCCACCGACACGTGGGCGCTGACCGACGCGCTGCAGCTGACCGGCTCGCTGCGCTACAACCGTACGCGCGTGGTCAATACCGATCGCATGGGCGATGCGCTGAACGGCGACTTCACCTATCGCAAGCTCAATCCCGCGCTGGGTTTTGCCTGGCAGCTACAACCGGCGGTCACTGTCTATGGCGGCTTTTCCCAGGGTAACCGTGCCCCGACACCTATCGAGCTGGGCTGCGCGGACCCTGCAAACCCATGCAGCCTGCCAAACGCCATGGCGGCCGACCCCTTCCTCGAGCAGGTTGTCACCCGCACGCTGGAGGTCGGTGTACGCGGCGAACTGGCTGGCGGCACCCGCTGGAACCTCGGGGCCTTTCGCAGCATGAACCATGATGACCTGCTGTTCGTCGGCACCGGCGGTAGCATGGGCTACTTCACCAACTTTGGCCGCACCCGTCGTCAGGGCATCGAACTGGGTCTGGCTGGCGAGCAGGGGCCATTCGACTGGCGGGTGGACTACACCTTCCTGCACGCCACCTTCCGCTCCGGGGCCTGCATTCTCGCCGAGAACAACAGCACCGAAGGCGAGGGCGGCTGCCCGGACGACGAGATTCGCGTGTCCAGCGGTGACTATCTGCCAGGCCTGCCGAAGCACAACCTCAAGCTGGGGCTGAACTGGAATCTCAATGACCGCCTGCGAGTCGGCACCAGCGTCCTGGCGTACTCGTCGCAGTACGTGCGCGGCAACGAGAACAACCGTCATCAGCCCAACGACGAGGTAGAGGGCAGCGGCAAGCTGCCAGGTTACGCGGTGGTCAACCTCACTGCCGATTACCGCTTCGCCCGTGACTGGACGCTGTTCGGCCGGGTCGACAACCTCTTCGACAAGCGGTACGCCACCGGCGGTGCATTGGCCGAGAATTCCTTCGTCGGTGCTGGCAACGCTTTCGAGTCGGACCCGGATGAATGGCGCCACGAGCAGTTCATCGCCCCAGGCGCGCCCCGGGCGGGCTGGGTGGGCGTGCGTTATCGCTGGGATGCGCTATAACCGATCAGTCGCAGTAGCACCGAGCATGCCGGGCCTTTGCGCCCGGCATGTCGCGTCCGGCCTGGCTGCGGTGTTCGGTGTGCTCGCGGTTCAAGGTTCTGACGTGAAATCGTCACGGGCGATTGCGTATCCTGGCGAGCTTGGCCGATTGGTTGACGGCAGCACAGGAGCACGGATGAACCGCGTCCATCATTACCCCCTCGTCTCGCAACGTGCCGCTGGCGGGTGCCGCTGAGCATGCCGTCACGTCTGCGCATCGTTCTTGCACTCGGCAGTGCACAGACCCTGGCCTGGGGCTCGACCTACTACCTGCCGGCCATTCTCGCCGAACCGATGGCGAGCGAGCTGGGCATTTCCACAGGCAATGTATTCGCTGCATTTTCCCTGGCACTGATCGTCACGGCCGTCCTCGGACCGCTGTCGGGCAAGCGCATCGACCATCATGGCGGGCGCGATGTGCTGGCGCTTTCCAGCATCGTTTTTGCCGTTGGCCTGGCCATGCTCGGCCTGGCCAACGGACCGCTGATGCTCTGGGCCGGCTGGTTGGTGATCGGCATCGGCATGGCGCTCGGCCTTTACGAGTCGGCCTTCTCCACGCTTGCCGGCATCTACGGTCGCGATGCACGCGGCGCGATCACCGGTATCACCTTGCTCGCCGGCTTCGCCAGTACGGTGTGCTGGCCGATCAGCGGCTGGCTGAACGCCGAATTCGGCTGGCGCGCCACATGCCTCACATGGGCCGGAGCGCATCTGCTGCTCGGGCTGCCGTTGAACCGGTTGCTGATCCCGGTTGGCGTGCAGCCGGCTCCGACCGCGGCAGAGCAAGCGCAGACAGACGGACGTTCAGGTGCAGGATTGACCATGGCGTTGCTGGCCTTCGTCTTCGCCGCCACTTGGTTCACCAGCACGCCGATGGCGGCGCACCTGCCGCGTCTGTTGCAGGAGTCCGGGCTGTCAGCGGCCGCGGCCATCGGAATCGCGGCGCTGGTCGGGCCGGCCCAGGTCGGGGCGCGCTGCCTGGAGTTCGTCCTGCTGCAGCGCTTCCATCCACTGATCTCGGCCCGTCTCGCCGCTATCGCCCATCCCATCGGCGCGGCTGGCGTGATGCTGGTGGGTGCACCTGCGACCACCGCATTCGTGCTTCTGCATGGCGGCGGCAACGGCATTCTGACCATTGCCAAAGGAACCTTGCCGCTGGCGATATTCGGCCCCCATGGCTATGGCCTGCGCCAGGG
>DNMQ01000317.1 GCA_003488145.1 Pseudomonas sp. | reverse complement strand
GATGGCCGAGCGCGATCCCGCCACCTTGCGCCCCGAACTTACCGATAGCCTGCGGCACGTGCGGGTGCGCTGGCTGTCGCCCGGGCAGCCAGCGACCGACGGCGGCGATACGCTGCTCACCGACTGGCTCGGCACGTGGCTGTATCCGGCAGAGCTGGCCGCTCCCAGTGAGCTGCAGCTTCCCGGGGGCGAGCGCCTGCAGATCAGCGTCGATCCGAGCGACGAGGTCGAGGAAGTCAGGGATTCGCTGTTGCAGCTGCTGGCTCTTTTCGGAGTGGCCCTGCTGCTTTGCCTGTTGGCGATCCGTTGGGCGGTGCGCCCCGGCATGCGCGTGTTGGCAGAACTGTTCGGCGCATTGGTGCGTATCGCCGACGGGCGGCTCGATACCCGGCTGCCGCCCCATCGCCTCGCCGAGGCGCGCGAACTCGCCGAGCGCTTCAATCACATGGCTGCCGCGCTGGAAGACACGCGAGCGGATAACGACCGGCTGACACAGGCGCTGCTCGCGCTGCAAGAACGCGAGCGCACCCGTCTGGCGCAGGCCCTGCATGACGACCTGGGACAGTACCTGGCAGGCATCCGCGCCCGGGCCTGCCTGTTGCGGGTCCAGGCGGACCAGCCGGATGCCGTGCGTGAAACCGCGGCCCATCTCGAACAGCACAGCCTGGATCTGCAGAACGGTTTCCGCACCCTGGTGCGCGACCTCTACCCGGTGATGCTCGATCACCTCGAACTGGCCGATGCCATCGGCCAGCTTGCCGAGCAGTGGCAGAGCACCCAGGGGATCGAGTGCGAACTGCAGTTGCAGGGTGTGCTGCCACCGCTGTCGATGGACGCCAAGTTGCACCTGTACCGCATGGTGCAGGAGGCACTGACCAATGTGGCGCGCCATGCGCGTGCGACCCGCGTGCGACTGCAGCTACGGGCCGATCGCAACGGGGTGCGGCTGTTGCTGCGCGACGACGGCCATGGCTTGCCGCCTGAGCGGCTCGGGGTCGGTCTGCGTTCGATGGTGGAACACGCCCGCTGTCTCGGCGCGCGGTTGCGCATGCGCCATCGCCCGGGGCACGGCTGGGCGCTTTATCTGAATCTGCCTGTGGAAGGAGCGACGTGATGAAAATACTGCTGGTGGATGACCATGCGGTGGTGCGTCAGGGCTATGCCAGCCTGCTCAAGGCCCTGTTGCCCGAGGTGAGTGTCAGCGAAGCCGAAAGCGGCGAGCAGGCGCTGCAGCAGGTGCAGGAAAGCATTCCGAATCTGGTCGTGCTCGATCTCGGCCTGCCGGGCATCAGTGGCCTGGAGACCTGCCGGCGCCTGCGCCAGCGATTGCCGCTGTTGCCGGTGCTGGTGTTCAGCATGCACGACGAGCTGGCGCTGGTGCGTCAGGCGCTGGACGCCGGCGCTTCGGGTTACCTGACCAAGCGTTGCGCGCCGGACGTGCTGGTCGAGGCGGTACGCAAGGTGCTCGCCGGGCAGACCTTCATCGAGCAGCCGCTGGCGACCGATCTGGCCTGTCAGCGGCCGTCGCGCTCCCCCGTCAAAGGACGGCTGGCAGATATGACGCCGCGTGAAATGGAGATCTTCATCATGCTCGCCCGGGGCATCGGCAATCGCGAGATCGCCGAACGGCTGTGCATCAGCAGCAAGACCGTCTCGAATCACCTGGCGCTGCTCAAGAGCAAGCTCGAAGTCAGCTCCCAGGCTGAGCTGGTGCACCTGGCGATTGACCAGGGCCTGTTGCGCGTCGGCGACCACATGCTCTGCGAGGCCTGACGGCAGCCCGGTACGGTCGCATTCATTTTTGCCGCGGTTCTTGCCGCGGCGACCTTCCTCTGGCAGCGCTTCGCTGCCGCTTCCCCGTCTTTCCACGGCCCGTACGGACGGGCAGCGCCTGCGAGCGCTGGAAGTCGTCGCCCGTTCTAGTCCACAGGACGTAATACCAAGCGTCTGGCAATCGGGAAGATTTCCCGCCAGAGCCGGGAAATCTTCCCTGTCGGCGCAGCGGGGCACCTTTCGATAATCGCGCCTGGCCGCTTGCCATCATGCAGCGGCCCGGGCGGCTTGTCCGCCGCGCACCGCCAACAAGAACAAGGAACAACCATGTCGTATCTCTGCCGCAGCGCAATCCCCCGGCGCACGTTGCTGTCCCTTGCCATCGCCAGCGTCCTGCCTGGCCTGGCGCATGCCGACGAAGCGTTCGATCTTGGTCGCGATGACGTGGTTGCCACGACTCCGTTGCCGGGCATCGATCTGCCCAGGGACCAGGTGCCGGCCAATATCCGGACACTGGATGACGAACAGCTGCGCAAGCTGGGCGGCCAGTCGCTCGCCGAGAAGCTGCAACGTGGCCTGCCCAGCGTCAACGTCAACGAAATCCAGGGCAATCCTTACCAGGCCGATCTCAACTACCGCGGCTTCACCGCCTCGCCGCTGCTCGGTACGCCGCAGGGGTTGTCCGTGTTTCTCGATGGTGTGCGGGTCAACGAAGCCTTTGGTGATGTGGTGCACTGGGACCTGATTCCCAGCACCGCCATCGCCGACATGCTGTTGGTCCCGGGCTCCAATCCGCTGTACGGCCTGAATACCCTGGGTGGTGCGCTGGCGCTGCAGACCAAGCGTGGCGATACGCATCCCGGTGGCTCGGCGGAACTCTATGGGGGTTCGTTCGGGCGCAAGGGCGGCGCATTGGAGCATGGCGGCAAGCATGAAGAGCTGTCCTGGTACCTGGCCGCGGAGGGCATGGAAGAGAACGGCTGGCGCGATCATTCGCCATCGGACGTGCGTCAGCTGTTCGGCAAGTTCGCCTGGACCACCGACACCACCGATGTGGCGCTGACCTTGGCTCATGCCGACAACGATCTGATCGGCAACGGCCTGATCCCTGAGAGCATGCACCACCGGAGCCGCCAAGCCATCTTCACCCATCCGGACCAGACCGAAAATCGCAGCCACCTGATGGCGCTCTCGGCCAGCCACTGGCTGAGCGACAGCGATCGATTCTCCGGCACCGTCTATTTGCGTCGTACCCGCACCGCAACGCTCAACGGCGACGGCAACGACGAATACGAGGATGAATATGAGCAATGGGAGGACGACGGCTTTGTGGGTGAGGCGCCAGAGAGCGGTGTGTTGAACCGCACTCGCACCGCTCAGCGCGCGTTCGGCCTGGCCTTGCAATGGACGCATTACGTGGGCGCTCACCAGCTCGCCGTGGGCCTTACCCACGACAACACGCGCGCCAGCTTCCATCAGAGCGAGCAGGGCGGTGAGCTGACCGATTCGCGCGGCATCAGCGCCACAGAAGAGGAGGAACAGGCCAACAGCTTGCTGGGTCGCACCCGCACTTCCAGCCTCTACGCCACCGACACCTGGTCACTGACGGACGACCTGCAGCTCACCGGCTCGCTGCGCTACAACCGTAC
>DNMQ01000310.1 GCA_003488145.1 Pseudomonas sp. | reverse complement strand
GCAAGCTTGTAGGTGCCCCAGCCGGGGCCGCCGGCCCAGTAGGCGCTGGGTACGCAGTTGTCATTGAGGTAGGCGAGTAGGTTGTCCATGGCGACCGCCGCTTCGGGCAGGTCATCGGGAATGCCGTATTCGCCGAGGAAGCCTCGCTGGCCGTGTTTCTTCAGCCATTCGATAAAAGGGCGAGCGCGCTCGACGCCGATCATCGGGTCGATATCGCGGCTGGTCTGCGCCATGTACTTGCCGGAGAAATCCTGGTCGAAATACAGGTGCGCTTCGTAGACGATGCGGTTGGCCGGGTCGTTGATGAGGAAGTTGGCGTTCACCAGCGGCCAGTGGTACGCGCTGGACCAACGCTCGCCTTCGATGAAGATCAGCGTCTGATCGTCGACTTCGCGAATCGCATCGACCGCCGCTTGCGCCGCGCCTGGCCAGAGTCCAACGGTGCCGTGTGGCTCGTTCATGATGTCGTAGCCGAGCAGGCCGCGGTGACCCTTGAAGCGCTTGGCCAGTTCGCGCCACACCGATGCGTAGGCGTCGTAAGGCACCTTGCTCGAGCCGATGAGTTCGCCGTGGTAACGACCATAGTTGTGCATGTCCAGAATGACCTTCTGGCCATTCATCGCGGCCAGATCCAGGGTCTTCTTCAACAACCGGATCTGGTCGAAGTTCAATCCGTCATGGAGCGAGTGTTGAACCCGCTCCCAGATGAAGGGAAAGCGGATCAGGCGGATGCCCTGATCGGCGTAGTACTTGAAGTGCTTCTTTTCCGGATAGAAGTAGTTCGTGCCGTTCTTGCCCGGAGTCACGTGTGGGGCAAATCCGGCGCCGGAGATATTGACCCCGAGCAGGGCGAGGCCCTTGTCGCTGGTTGGCCAATCGGCGGCGCTCGCGCCGACTGCGGACAGCGTGGCCACCAGTGCCACAGCCAGTCGTGTGAGGCGTTGTGCTGGCCGGTTGGGGTGTCTGGTCATCGCTAACACCTATTTCGGGCAAAAGTAAGTTCCACTGACGCTAGGAAGGCCAGTTGCTCGGCAGTGAGGAAAGTGGGGGTAGCTGCAGTGTTCTGCATGGCGACGGTGAGCCGCCGCCATGCACTCACCTTATTTGCTGGTGCTGGCGTATTCGTACTGGTAGTAGCCGTACTCGCCGTAGGTTGAAGCCTTGCGAACCACTGCGTTGAAGATGACGCCCTTGACGATCAGACCGTTCTGCTCGAGTCGACGCTTGGCTGCCTCGATTTCCTTCACACCGTTCAGCGCATAGCGGGTGACCATCAGTGTGGTACCGGCCTGGCTGCCGACCAGCGCGGCGTCGGTGACCGCCAGGATCGGCGGAGTATCGAAGATCACCAGGTCGTACATGTTGCTGATCTCCTTGACGAAGCGCGAGAAGTTCTCGTGCATCAGCAGCTCCGAGGGGTTCGGCGGCAGCTGGCCATGGGTGATCACGTGCAGGTTGTTCAGTTGGGTCTTCTGGATGGCATCGAACAGGGTGATGCGGCCGGAGAGGATGTCCGACAGGCCCTTGTCACCGTCACAGCGCATGACCTTGTGCAGGTAACCCTTGCGCATGTCGGCATCGATCAGCAGCACGCGCTTGCCGGATTGGGCAACGACCGCGGCGAGGTTGGTGGTGACGAAGGACTTGCCCACCGCCGGGCTCGGGCCGGTGATCATCAGGACGTTGTTCTTGGCCTCGATCATCGCGAAGTGCAGGCTGGTACGCAGGCTGCGCATGGCTTCGGTGGCGAGGTCGGCCGGGTCGTTGATGGTCAGCAGGTAAGAGGCGGTGCTCTTGTCGCGCTTGAAGTTGGCCAGGCGTTTTTCCAGCGCGGCCTGCTTGTCGGTAAACGGGATCGAGGCATACACCGGGGTGCCGGTACGTTCGATGTCTTCCGGGTTCTCGACGCCACGCTTGAGTGCTTCACGCACATAGACGAATGCGGTAGCGAGCAGGGCACCCAGCAGGGTTGCGACGATGACCACCAGCGGCTTGTTCGGCTTGACCGGATTTTCCAGATCCGCGGCAGCATGGTCGATGATGCGCACGTTGCCTACGGTGCCGGCGCGAATGATGTCCAGCTCCTGGGTCTTGTTCAGCAGCATGGAATACGTTTCCGAGGAAACTTCCACGTCACGGGTCAGGCGCAGCAGTTCCTGCTGGGTCGACGGCAGGGTGCCGATCTGCTTCTCCAGTTCTTCCTTCTGCATCTGCAGCTGGTTGATCTGGTTCATCAATGCCTGGAAGTTCGGATGCTGACGGGTGAAGCGGCGTTCCATCTCGGTGCGCTTGAGGTTCTGCTCGGAGATCTGCTTCTCAAGATCGACGATGCGGTCCAGCACGGATTGCGTTTCGGCAGTGATGTCCACGGAGCCCGAGCCGGTCTGGTACTTGTTCAGGGCTGTCTGCGCAGCTTCCAGCTTCTTGCGTACGGCCGGCACCTGCTCATTCAGGAACTCCAGGCTCTGGGTGGCTTCGGCGGCATTGCGCGCGACGTTCTGGTCTACATAACGGCTGGCGACCTCTTCCAGAACGCGAATAGCGTGCTCCGGGTTGGGGTCTTCGAGGGTCACGTTGACGATGCCCGACTGCTTGCCGCG
>DNMQ01000425.1 GCA_003488145.1 Pseudomonas sp. | reverse complement strand
TCGATAGCGAAAAGCTGATGTGGTACGTGATCATCCACCTGACCTTTGTGGTCTCGGCGTTCGCCATGGGCTATCTCGACAAGCTCACCAAGCACTGAGCGTCCCTCCGCAGGTGCTAAACCTGAAAAGCTGTACAGAATCGGTTTTTTGTTAAATATTCTGTACTGCTTTTCAAATGGGCAAGCGCCATGAACCTTCAGAATCTCGCCACTCATGCCCACGCTGGGCGTATCGACGCTCTCGAGCTGATTTCGCTCGAGGGCGGCATCTATCTTCTCGACATCTACCTGCAGGGTCAGCGCCATAGTCTGATCGACGCGCGCGGCGATGTGTGGCATCTGCGGTCCGTCGAGCACGCTCGTGATCTGTTACGCGAGCTACCGGAGCTGCCCTTTCATCTGGTGCAGCAATCACCGTACGACGAGATGTGCGGTCTTGCCGAGGGCGTCCGCGAGCCGTTGCGCGTGCCGGTCGGCATGCGGTCCCAGTGGTGACGGCCGGCGGCAGGCGCGTCGGTAGCGCCCTGTTCGGTAAGCATCAAGAGAACTGGTCGTGAGCGTCGCCGCACTGCGCCTGGTGCTCGGCGACCAGTTGAGCTTCGAGCTCTCCGCCCTGGATGGGCTCGATCCGACGCGTGACCGGGTGCTGCTCGCTGAGGTCGCTGAAGAAGCCGGACACGTCCCACATCACCCGCAGAAGATCATCTTTCTGTTCAGCGCCATGCGGCACTTCGCTGAGGCGTTGCGCAAACGCGGAATCACAGTGGATTACGTGACACTCGACGATCCTGCCAACAGCGGTTCGCTGGCCGGGGAGCTGGCGCGCTTCGCCGCATGGTATCGACCTGACGAAATCCATGTCACCGAGGCCGGTGACTGGCGGGTCGAACAGGCGCTCAAGAGCAGTGGGCTCTCGATCACCTGGCATGCCGACCGCCGCTTCATCTGCTCGCGGACCGGGTTCGCCGGTTGGGCCAGTGGCAAGCGACAGTTGCGCATGGAGTTCTTCTATCGCGAGATGCGTCGCCAAACGGGCCTTCTGCTGAATCCGGATGGTACACCGGAGGGCGGTGTATGGAATCTCGATACGGACAACCGCAAGCCGCTGCCACGCGGATTGCACGGCCCGATCACCTTGCGCTTCGCCGCTGACGAAACCACGCGCGCTGTGCAGGCGTTGGTGAGCGCGCATTTCGCGCATCACTACGGCCGTCTGGACGGCTTCGATTACCCCGTCACCCACGCCGAGGCCGAACAGCTCTGGCTGCATTTTCTCGATTTCGGCTTGGCCGCTTTCGGTGACTACCAGGACGCCATGGCCAGCGGCGAGCCGTTCCTGTTCCATGCGCGCGTCGGCGCCGCGCTCAACGTCGGCCTGCTTGACCTGCGCCGCCTGTGTGATGACGTGGATGCGGCCTACCGGCAGGGGCGAGTCGGGCTGAACGCTGCCGAAGGCTTCATTCGCCAGTTGATTGGCTGGCGTGAGTATGTGCGCGGTATCTATTGGTTGCAGATGCCTGACTATGCGCAACGCAATGCCCTCGGCAATTCCAGGCCGCTGCCGGAGTTCTACTGGACCGGGCAGACGCGCATGAACTGCATGCGCCAGGTGATCGGGCAGACGCTGGAGCATGCTTACGCTCACCATATCCAGCGGCTGATGGTGACCGGTAATTTCGCGCTGCTCGCCGGCATCGCGCCGCCCGCGCTGTGCGATTGGTACCTGGCGGTCTATATGGATGCGTTCGACTGGGTGGAACTGCCCAACGTGCTGGGCATGGTGCTGCACGCCGACGGCGGCTACCTGGGCTCCAAGCCCTACTGTGCCAGTGGCCAGTACATCAAACGCATGTCCAACTATTGTCAGGATTGCTCTTACAAGGTGCGCGAGAGCACGACAGACGATGCCTGCCCGTTCAACGCGTTGTACTGGCACTTTCTCATGCGCCACCGCGAGCAGTTGCAGGGTAATCCGCGGATGAGCATGGTCTATCGCAACCTCGCGCGCATGGAAGGCAGCAAGCAGCAGGCGCTGTGGGAGCGTGGCGAGTCGCTTCTGGCGCGGCTGGATGCCGAGGACGCGCTGTGAGAAGGAAAGCGGACCTGCCATTCAAGTGCTGTGCCGCCTGCAACCTGCCGTTTGCCTGGCGAAAGAAGTGGTCGCGCTGCTGGGATGAGGTGCGTTATTGCTCCGAACGCTGTCGGCGCAATCGGCAGGGCAGGTAATGGAGGCACTGCCGGCGGCAATGCGGCGTGGGTGGCTGCGTCCGCTCGCTTCAGCTGTGCTAGGCTGGCCGACCTTTTTTTCCTCTCGGAGCCCGGCATGACCGACCTCAATCTATCCACTGACGAAACCCGTGTGAGCTACGGCATCGGCCGCCAGCTGGGCGACCAGCTGCGTGACAATCCCCCGCCGGGCGTCAGTCTCGATGCAGTCATCGCCGGCATCCGTGATGCCTTCGCCGGCATCGCCAGCCAGGTCAGCCCGGAAGCGTTGAATGCGAGCTTCGCGGTGATCCGCGAGCGCATGCAGGCCGAGGCGCAGCAGAAAGCCGAAGCTGCCGCAGCAGAAGGACGCGCCTTCCTTGTCGAGAATGCCAAGCGCGAAGGCGTTGTGGTGCTGGAGTCGGGTCTGCAATACGAAGTGCTGACGACCGGTGAGGGCGCCAAACCGTCCCGCGAGGACAGTGTGCGCACGCATTACCACGGCACGCTGATCGACGGCAGTGTGTTCGACAGCTCCTACCAGCGTGGCCAGCCTGCCGAGTTCCCGGTAGGCGGCGTGATCGCCGGCTGGACCGAAGCACTACAGCTGATGAATGCCGGCAGCAAGTGGCGCCTGTATGTACCGAGCGAGCTGGCCTATGGTGCTCAGGGCGTTGGCAGTATCCCGCCGCACAGCACGCTGGTATTCGACGTCGAACTGCTGGACGTGCTCTGAGTCCGGCTGCTGGGGCGTAGCGTCTGTGGTCGGCGACTAATCGGTTACCGACAAGCTGCTGGTGAGCCCTGACCGCTTTGCCCGTGTGCGGCTCTCGATCTCGGTATTGCGTACTGGTCAGGGCCGCAGCGCGCGGGCATAGCTGAAGAGGAACAGGTTTCGAACCTGTTCCTTGAGCACGCAGGGTTCACTCGTGCTCAACTCCTGCACATCGAGATCACCTTGTTCTCGCAACTCTTCCAGTGCATCCCCTTCGAGTGAAACGCATACGGCGCCGGTATTCCGGTCGAGTATGCGCAGGTAGGGTTGCGGGCGATCCAGCCAGGCATCTATCAGATAAGTCATGCGTCACCTCCAAATCATTCTCGTAATGAGAATAATTGTTATTTGCAAATATGCAAGCGCAAATCTTCCCCTGATGAGGGTGGAGGTGAGGGGTCAACGGTCGAGGTGAAGGCTGCGCTCGAAGCGCAGCGTCGACATTGCTGGGGTGTCAGTGGGTGCGCGCCACGGCGAAGCGGCAGAGCTCGACCAGGGCATCACGATACTGATTCGCGGGAATCACTTCGAGGCAGGCAACGGCGCGTTCGGCATAGTCGCGGGCAAGCTTGGCGGTGTAGTCCAGCGCACCTGATGCCTCGACAGCGGCGCGGATGCTTTCCAGGTCTTCGAGGCCGCCTTTCTGGATGGCTTTGCGCACCAGAGCGGCCTGTTCGGCGGTACCTTCGCGCATGGTGTAGATCAGCGGAAGGGTAGGCTTGCCTTCGGCGAGGTCGTCACCGACGTTCTTGCCGAGGGTTTCCGCGTCGCCCTGGTAATCGAGCAGATCGTCGACCAGCTGGAAGGCGATGCCGAGGTGATCGCCGAAGGTGCGCAGCGCTTCACGCTGTTCCTCGCTGGCGCCGGCCAGGGTGGCGGCGCTGTGGGTCGAGGCTTCGAAGAGCATCGCGGTCTTGCCGCGGATGACTTCCATGTAGATTTCTTCGGTGGTGCTGGCGTCGCGGACCTTCGACAGCTGCAGTACTTCGCCTTCGGCAATGACGCGCGTTGCCTGGGAGATGATGCGCATCACCGGCATGGAATCCAGTTCCACCATCATTTCGAACGAGCGTGCATATAGAAAGTCGCCAACCAGTACGCTTGGCGCATTGCCCCACAGGGCGTTGGCGGTGGAGCGGCCGCGACGCATGCCGGACATGTCGACCACATCGTCATGTAGCAGCGTGGAGGTGTGCAGGAACTCGATGATGGCAGCCAGCAAGCGTAATTGATCGCCCTGATGCCCGAGTGCACTGCCGCTGAGCAGTACCAGCAGAGGGCGCAGGCGCTTGCCGCCGGCCGAGGTGATGTAATCCCCGATCTTTTCCACCAGAGGAACGCGCGAAGTCAGTTGCTTGCGGATGATGCCGTCGACAGCGGCAAAATCGTCCGCCACAACTTGGTAGAAAGGCTGGGGTTGCATCGGGGACTCCTCGCAGGTTGCGCGGCATGCTAGGGGGCGGGTCTGGCACTGTCAAGGCAACTCCAGTTGGCTATTGCGCGGGGTGTATCGCATGCGTACAATCGCGGACCCTGAACTTCCCCCTGGGCATTTCCCTGCCTTACGCAATTGCACGGGCGTCACTTCCGGCCCCATGCAGCCATGCCAGCCACTAATCATTCTTTCAAAGCGCTGGGTGAGCAGGATCAACGGAGATACACAGATGTACGCAGTTATCGTAACCGGCGGCAAGCAATACAAGGTCGCCGAAGGCGAATACCTCAAGATTGAAAAACTCGAAGTTCCGACTGGCGAAGCTGTCACTTTTGACCGCGTTCTGCTGATCGGCAACGGCGATGATGTAAAGATCGGCGCTCCGGTGGTCGATGGTGCCAAGGTTACCGCTGAAGTGATCGCCCAGGGCCGTCACGACAAGGTCACCATCATCAAGTTCCGCCGTCGTAAGCACCACATGAAGCGTCAGGGCCACCGTCAGTGGTTCACTGAGGTCAAAATCACCGGTATTCAGGGCTAATCGGGCCTGAATCCCCTTATAGGAGTATTGAACTCATGGCACACAAAAAAGCTGGCGGTTCTACCCGCAACGGTCGCGACTCAGAAGCCAAACGCCTTGGCGTGAAGATGTACGGCGGCCAGGTCATCAAGGCCGGCAACATCATCGTGCGTCAGCGCGGCACCCAGTTCCATGCCGGTTACGGCGTTGGCATGGGCAAGGATCACACCCTGTTCGCAAAAGTGGAAGGCGTGATCAAGTTCGAAGTGAAGGGCGCTTTTGGCCGTCGCTACGTGAGCGTCGTCGCCGCCTAACTGCGTCGTTGCTGGAAAAGCCCTGTCATGCGACGGGGCTTTTTTGTTTCTGTATCCTTGTGAGGCTCTTGCAAAGAACTGCTCGGTACTCATTCAGTTTTCGCTGGGTTTTTTGCAAGACCCTTACGTTTCTTGTTTCCTAAGCCCGTCCTGTGACGGGAGGCGTTCCCATGAAATTCGTCGATGAAGTATCGATTTTTGTAAAGGCCGGCGACGGCGGCAACGGCATGATGAGCTTTCGTCGTGAGAAGTTCATCGAAAAGGGTGGCCCCAACGGCGGCGATGGCGGTGACGGCGGCTCGGTGTATCTGGAGGCCGACGAGAACCTCAACACGCTGGTGGACTACCGCTACACCCGTCGCTTCAATGCGCAGAACGGGCAGAAGGGAGGTAGTACCGACTGTACAGGCGCCAAGGGTGAGGATCTTGTCCTGCCGGTGCCGGTTGGTACCACCATCATCGATGCGGCTACCCAGGAGATCATGGGCGACCTCACCAAGCCGGGGCAGCGCCTGCTGGTGGCTCAAGGCGGCTGGCATGGGCTGGGCAATACGCGCTTCAAGTCCAGCACCAATCGCGCGCCGCGGCAAACCACGCCGGGCAAGCCGGGTGATGCTCGTGATCTCAAGCTCGAGCTGAAGGTGTTGGCGGATGTCGGCCTGCTGGGCTTGCCGAATGCCGGCAAGAGCACCTTCATTCGCTCGGTGTCGGCGGCCAAGCCCAAGGTCGCTGACTACCCGTTCACCACTCTGGTGCCGAACCTCGGTGTTGTCAGCGTTGGACGCTACAAGAGCTTCGTGATTGCCGACATTCCGGGGCTCATCGAGGGGGCGGCCGAAGGCGCGGGGCTGGGGATTCGCTTCCTCAAGCACTTGGCGCGTACTCGCCTGCTGCTGCACCTGGTGGATATGGCTCCGTTAGATGGTAGCGACCCGGCCGATGCGGCGGAGGTGATCCTGCATGAGCTGGAGAAGTTCAGCCCGGCGCTGACACAGCGCGATCGCTGGTTGGTGCTGAACAAGGCTGATCAGCTACTGGAAGATGAGCGTGAGCAACGTGTCCGGCAGGTGGTCGAGCGTTTGGACTGGAAGGGTCCGGTATTCGTCATCTCCGCGCTGGAGAGCGAGGGTACCGAAGCGCTGAGTCAGGCGATCATGCGTTATCTGGATGAGCGCACTGTGCGCATCGCCGAAGAGCCTGATTACGCCGAGGCCCTGGCCGAGCTCGATCGCCAGATCGAGGATGAGGCGCGAGCCCGCTTGCAGGAGCTGGATGATCAGCGTGCGTTGCGCCGCGCTGGCGTCAAGGCGGCCGATGAGGTCGAAGACGACGACTTCGATGACGATGATGATGACGAGGGTGGTGCCGAGATCATCTACGTGCGCTAAGTCGAGCCCCGGGCCGCTGCGCGGCCTGGTCAGGCGAGTGGTCGGTGGGCTGCCTCGTGCGCAGTCCGATCCGGAAGTGTTTTGGCCGTATAGAAGGCGGGAACGATGCGGGACAAGGTGAGCGGTGCGCGGCGCTGGGTGGTCAAGATCGGCAGTGCGCTGCTGACCGCCGACGGCCGCGGGCTCGATCAGGCTGCGATGGCGGTCTGGGTCGATCAGATGGTGGCCTTGCGCGAGGCAGGTGTGGAGCTCGTGCTGGTGTCGTCGGGTGCGGTTGCTGCGGGCATGAGTCGTCTTGGTTGGAGCTCTCGACCGAAGGCTGTGCATGAGTTGCAGGCGGCCGCCGCTGTCGGACAGATGGGCTTGATTCGCGCCTGGGAATCCAGCTTCGCTCGCTGCGATCAGCAGACGGCGCAAATTCTCGTCACCCACGACGATCTCTCGGACCGCAAGCGCTATCTCAATGCGCGCAGCACGCTGCGTACGCTCATCGATCTCGGTGTGGTGCCGGTCATCAACGAGAACGACACGGTGGTCACTGACGAAATCCGCTTTGGCGACAACGACACGCTTGCTGCACTGGTCGCCAACCTGGTCGAGGCCGATCTGCTGGTCATCCTGACCGACCGGGACGGCATGTTCGACGCCGATCCTCGTTTCAATCCTCAAGCCAATCTCATCAGTGAGGCGCGCGCCGACGATCCTGCGTTGGATGCAGTGGCTGGCGGCACGGGAGGGGCGCTGGGGCGTGGCGGCATGCAGACCAAGCTTCGTGCGGCGCGCCTGGCAGCGCGCTCTGGCGCGCATACGGTGATCGTTGGTGGGCGCATCGAGCAGGTGCTGGCGCGGCTCAAGGCGGGTGATCGCCTGGGGACGCTGCTGGCGCCGGAGTGCAGTCGGCATGCGGCGCGCAAGCAATGGTTGGCTGGGCACCTGCAAACGCGTGGCACGCTGACGCTGGATGACGGTGCCGTGCATGCCTTGCGTCAAGGCAATCGCAGTCTGCTGCCTGTCGGTGTGCGCGCTGTGCAGGGTGCATTCCGTCGTGGCGAGATGGTGGTCTGTGTCGGGCCGCAGGGTGCGGAAGTTGCGCGCGGTCTGGTGAACTACAGTGCGGCCGAGGCGCAGCGCATTCTCGGGCGGACATCAGATGAGATCGAAAAGCTGCTTGGATATGTTGATGAGCCGGAGCTTATTCATCGCGACAACATGATTCTGATCTGAGGTGAGCATGCGTTTAGCCAATTTTTCGCTGGTTTTTGGGTTGCTCATCCCTTCGCTGGTGTTGGCCGAGCAGATCGGTGAGGTGGATACGGTCTTCAAGTGGCTCGGGCCGAATCACAAGATCGTCGTAGAGGCGTTCGACGATCCCTTGGTCGATGGTGTGACCTGCTATCTGTCTCGCGCCAAGACCGGTGGGATCAAGGGCGGGCTGGGGCTCGCGGAGGATCGTGCCGAGGCGTCCATCGCCTGTCGCCAGGTGGGGCCGATTCGCATCAACGGCAAGCTCAAAGATGGCGATGTAGTGTTCAAGGAGCGCGCCTCGCTGGTGTTCAAGACCATGCAGGTGGTGCGCTTCTTTGATGAGTCGCGTAATACCTTGGTTTATCTGGTCTACAGCGATCGCGTCATCGAGGGTAGCCCGCAGAATGCGGTGACGGCGATTCCGATTCTGCCTTGGCCGGTTGCGCCGTAATTTGCGCATCGGCCCATCCTTCGCGAGTGGGGCAAAATTTGGGCATAAAAAAACCGGCGCTAGGCCGGTTTTTTTCAAGAACCTGCAGTCAGGCTGCAGCAGCTTCGCCGAGGGCCTTGATGTGGCCGTTCAGGCGGCTCTTGTGACGAGCAGCTTTGTTCTTGTGGATGATGCCTTTGTCGGCCATGCGGTCAATGACCGGCACAGCAGCAGTGTAGGCTGTGCGAGCCTTGTCCAGGTCTTTGGCGTCGATGGCCTTGACCACATTCTTGATGTAGGTACGAACCATGGAGCGCAAGCTGGCGTTGTGGCTGCGACGCTTCTCAGCCTGAATTGCGCGTTTTTTGGCGGAAGGGCTGTTGGCCACCGTCGAACTCCTCGAAAACTTGGGGGATTGCAAAGCAAATAAGGCCGCGAATCATGCCGACGCGAAGGGCGCTTGTCAAGCCCGGTCGAATGGCTTGAGAAGCTGGTCGGACAGAAGGGCTGCGGCTAAACTCGCCGCCTCTTTTCGTGTCGTAACTGGCCATCGATCCGGCCGGCGCTGAGCGCTCGGTCGATCAATCTCGCTGCAATTCTAGGAAGACAAATGTCCGAAAAAACCGGCAAGGGCGGATTGTTGCGCTCCAGCGCGGTGGTCAGTGTCATGACCCTGCTGTCACGCGTGTTGGGCATGGTACGCGATATGGTCGTCGCCAGCTACTTCGGTTCGGGGGCTGCGGCCGACGCGTTCTTCATTGCGTTCAAGATTCCCAACTTTCTGCGCCGGCTGTTTGCCGAGGGCGCATTCGCTCAGGCGTTCGTGCCGGTGCTTTCGGAATATCGCACCAAGCGCACGCTGCAGGACGTCAAGCAGTTGGTGGATCGCACCGCCGGCATGCTCGGGCTCATCCTTGCCGGGCTGACTGCGCTGGGTGTGCTGTTTGCGCCCTATGTGGTAATGGTCTTCGCGCCCGGCTTTCATGATGATCCGGAGAAGATGCAGCTGGCTGGCGAGCTGCTGCGCATCACCTTTCCCTACCTGATGCTGATCTCGCTGACGGCATTCACCTCCGGCGTGCTCAACAGTTACGGGCATTTTGCGGTGCCGGGCTTCACGCCGGTACTGCTCAATGTCTGCATGATCGCCTCGACTGTGTTTCTCACGCCCTATTTCGATCAGCCGATCATGGCGCTTGCCTGGGGCGTGTTCATTGCCGGTTTCGCCCAGCTGGCCTTTCAGCTGCCGTATGTCGCCAAGCTTGGGCTGCTGCCGCGGCCAAAGGTAAAGCGGGGTGACGAGGGCGTTCGTCGCATCATGCTGCTGATGGTGCCGGCGCTGTTCGGTGTCTCGGTCAGTCAGATCAATCTGTTGCTGGATACAGTGCTGGCTTCCTTTCTGCAGACCGGCAGCGTGTCCTGGTTGTATTACGCCGATCGCCTCTCAGAGCTGCCGTTGGGGGCGTTCGGCATCGCGATTGGCACGGTGATCTTGCCTAGCTTGTCGCGCCAGCATGCTGGAGACGATCCAAAGGCGTTCTCCGCAACGGTCGATTGGGCATTGCGCATGGTGCTGCTGGTAGGTGTCCCCGCTGCGCTGGCACTGGGCATTCTCGCCGAGCCAATGATCGCCAGCCTGTTCTATTACGGCGCCATGAGCGAGGAGGCGGTGGTGCAATCGGCCAGGGCGTTGCAGGCCTATTCTCTGGGCGTGCTGGCGTTCATGCTGATCAAGGTGCTGGCGCCGGGTTTCTTCGCTCGTCAGGATCTGAAGACGCCGGTACGCGTCGCGGTCATCTGCATGGTCGCGAACATGGTAATGAACCTGATCCTGATCTGGCCGTTACAGCATGTCGGGCTGGCGCTGGCGACTTCGTTGTCGTCGATGCTCAACGCTGTGCTGCTGTTCTGGGGGCTGTACAAGGTTGGCGTCTACCGTCCTGCGCCGGGCTGGTGGTTGTTCGGGTTACGCCTGGCAGCTGCCTGTGCGGCGATGGTGGCGACGGTCTGGTGGCTTAACGTGCCGGCGCAGGAGTGGTTCGTCTGGGGCTGGCAGCAGCGAGCGCTGCGGTTGGGGATTCTCGTTTGCGCAGGGCTCGCGGCATTCGCCGCCGGGTTGTTGCTGACCGGGCTGCGGCCGCGGCATTTGCGGCATTGATCGACGATTCACGGGCGGAGCAAACCTGTCCGGGATGCGCGGCACGTGCGTATAATCGGCCACTTTTCAAGCAAGAAGTGCGGTATGCAGCTGGTTCGAGGCCTTCACAATCTGCGACCCCGGCATCGGGGCTGCGTCGCCACCATCGGCAATTTCGACGGCGTGCACCGGGGGCATCAGGCCATCCTGGCGCGGCTGCGCGAGCGTGCGGCCGAATTAGGGCTGCCCAGCTGCGTAGTGATCTTCGAGCCGCAACCGCGTGAGTTCTTTTCGCCGGACAAGGCGCCGGCGCGGCTCACCCGCTTGCGTGAAAAACTGCAGCTGTTGAGCGAGCAGGGCGTCGATCTGGTGTTGTGTCTGGCCTTCAATCGCCGCCTGCGAGAGCTGAGTGCCGCTGAATTCGTCCACGCCACGCTGGTGGAAGGGTTGGGTGTACGGCATTTGGAAGTCGGTGACGATTTCCGTTTCGGTTGCGACCGCGCCGGCGATTTCGACTTCCTGCTCAAGGCCGGCGCGGCCGAAGGCTTCTCGGTCGAGGCCGCCACCACCATTGAGGTGGACGGCGAGCGGGTCAGTAGCACGCGGCTGCGTCAGGTGCTGGCGGAGGGTGACCTGGCCTGCGCCGAAGCACTGCTCGGCAGACCGTTCGGTATCACCGGCCGGGTCATGCACGGGCAGAAACTGGGCCGCCAGCTCGGCGCGCCAACTGCCAATGTGCAGCTCAAACGCCGCAACACGCCGCTGAGTGGCGTGTTTCTGGTCAGTCTCGAGCTGGACGACAAGTCGCTTGCCGGTGTCGCCAACATCGGCATGCGACCCACGGTCGAGAGTGACGGTAAACCACACTTGGAAGTGCATCTGCTCGATTATCAGGGCGACCTGTATGGGCGTCTGGTGCAGGTCACCTTCCATCGCAAGCTGCGCGACGAGCAGCGTTTCGCCTCGCTGGAGGCGCTTAAGACGGCGATCGAAGCCGACATCGCCGCTGCCCGCGATTACTGGCGGGCTTCACCCCTCATGACGAGTCAGGACTGAAATGACCGATTACAAAGCGACCCTCAATCTGCCGTCCACGGCATTTCCGATGAAGGCCGGTCTGCCACAGCGCGAGCCGGAGATTCTGCAGCGCTGGAACAGCATCGACCTGTACCGGAAGCTGCGGCAGATCGGCGAAGGTCGCCCGAAATTCGTCCTGCACGATGGCCCGCCGTATGCCAACGGCAATATTCACATTGGCCACGCGGTGAACAAGGTGATCAAGGACATGATTGTCCGCTCGCGCACCCTGGCTGGTTTCGACGCGCCCTATGTGCCGGGTTGGGATTGCCACGGTCTGCCGATCGAGCACAAGGTCGAGACCACCTTCGGCAAGAACCAGCCGGCCGATCTGACCCGCGAGCGCTGCCGCGCCTACGCCGCCGAACAGATCGAAGGGCAGAAGGCCGACTTCATCCGCCTCGGCGTCCTGGGTGACTGGGACAACCCGTACAAGACCATGGACTTTGCCAATGAGGCGGGAGAAATCCGCGCCCTGGCCAAACTTGTCGAAGGCGGTTTCGTCTTCAAGGGCCTGAAGCCGGTGAACTGGTGCTTCGACTGCGGCTCGGCGCTGGCCGAGGCGGAGGTCGAATATCAGGACAAGAAATCCGATGCCATCGACGTCGCCTTCGAGGTCGAGGATGCCGACAAGCTGGCTGCTGCGTTCGGTCTGCCGAATCTGGCCAAGCCTGCCAGCATCGTGATCTGGACCACCACGCCCTGGACCATTCCGGCGAACCAGGCACTGAACGTGCACCCCGAGTTCGTCTATGCGCTGGTCGACACCGGCGAGCGCTTGCTGGTGCTGGCCGAGGAACTGGTCGAGTCCTGCCTGCAGCGCTACGGTCTGGCTGGTGAAATCATCGCCCGTTGCGAAGGCAAGG
>DNMQ01000312.1 GCA_003488145.1 Pseudomonas sp. | reverse complement strand
CAGGAGCTGCGCGGCTTCGACAGCTTCTCCCGGAGCTCGAAAGTGATGGCCGCGGTGGTGCGCGAGGCGCGGCGTATGGCGCCGCTGGATGCGCCTCTGCTGATCGAGGGCGAGACCGGCACCGGCAAGGAGCTGCTGGCACGCGCCTGTCACCTGTCGAGCCCGCGCGGGCAGTCACCCTTCATGGCGCTCAACTGCGCTGGTCTGCCGGAATCCATGGCCGAAACCGAGCTGTTCGGCTACGGCCCCGGCGCCTTCGAAGGCGCGCGGCCGGAAGGCAAGCTCGGTCTACTGGAGCTGACCGCCGGCGGCACGCTGTTTCTCGATGGTGTCGGCGAGATGAGCCCGCGGCTGCAGGCCAAGCTGCTGCGCTTTCTGCAGGACGGCGGCTTCCGTCGGGTCGGCAGCGACGAGGAGGTCTATCTGGATGTGCGAGTGATCTGCGCCACGCAGCTCGACCTGTCCGAACTCTGCGCCAGCGGCCAGTTTCGCCAGGACCTCTATCACCGCCTCAACGTGCTTTCGCTGCATATCCCGCCGCTGCGCGATTGCCTCGACGGCCTGCAGCCGCTGGCGCTGCACTTCATTGACCAGGCCAGCCGGCAGATCGGCTGCTCGCTGCCGGCGCTCTCGCCGCAGGCGCTGGAGCGGCTGGCCGGCTACTACTGGCCGGGCAACGTGCGGCAGCTGGAGAACACCCTGTTCCAGGCGGTTTCGCTGTGCGAGGGCGGCACCATCAAGCCCGAGCACATCCGCCTGCCGGGCTACGGCGCGGCGCAGCCGCTGGGCGATTTCTCCCTGGAGGGCGATCTGGCGAGCATCGTCGGGCGCTTCGAGAAGGCCGTGCTGGAGGGCCTGTACAAGCAGTTCCCGAGCAGCCGCCAGCTGGGCAAGCGCCTCGGCGTGTCGCACACCACCATCGCCAACAAACTGCGCGAGCATGGGGTGGGCAAGTCGGAGGCGTGAGGCCTTTCGGCCACGAAGGGGCTCGCATGGCTGGCCCCAGGGTCGATCGCCCGAGCGTGGGAGCTATTTACCAACCGCTGCTAGCCCGTGAAATCAGCGTACGGCCTGGGTCACTGCATCGATCAGCGCCTGCAGGTCGATGGGTTTGCGCTGGTGCACGGTGAAGCCGGCGGCTTTGGCTTTTTCCACATCATTCAGCGTGCCGTAACCGGTCAGGGCGATGCTCGGGGTTCGGGTGTTGGCACCCTGTTGTCGGATAGCGGACATCATCTGATGGCCGTCGACTTCCGGCATGCCGATGTCGGAAATGATCACGTCGAACGGCCTCTGCTCGGCCAGCTCAATGCCCTGCGCGCCGCCGCCAGAGGTTGTCACGTCGGCCCCTTCGCTCTCTAGCAGCTCGCACATGGTCTCGAGGATGTCCGGCGAGTCGTCCACCAGCAGGATCTTGATGCCGGTGAGGCTGCCCAGGTATCCGCCGTTGGCGAGTTGGTTGAGCTCCATTTCGGTCTGCAGATGCACAGGTAGCCAGACGCTGAAACGTGCTCCACGACCGACGCCTTCAGAGTAGGCTTCAATGCGGCCGTTGTGTGCCTCGACCAGTTGCTTGACCAGCGCAAGGCCAATGCCCAACCCGTGCTTGGCGCGCTGGGAATGCTGCATTTCGGCCTGACCAAACATGTCGAAAACCTTGGGCAGGAATTCCGCGGATATGCCTTCGCCGGTGTCGACCACGTCCAGCCGTACCTGTTCGCCTTCGCGTTCGAGCTGCATCCAGATGCGCTGGCCACCCTTGGTGAACTTCCAGGCGTTATTCAGCAGGTTCCAGATGATCTGCTCCAGGCGTGTCGGGTCGGCATGGACATAAACGGGGTCGTCTGGCTTGAAGGCTTCGAAGGTCACGTTCTCGGCCTGTGCCAGCGGCGCGAACACCGATTCGATACCGCGCAACACCTCCTGATAGCGCAGCGTGGCGAAATGCAGTTTGAGTTTGCCGGTGCGGACGCGCGAGACGTCCATCAGGTCATCAATGATCCGCGACTGGCTGCGTACGGCGTTCTGGATTGCCTGCGTGGCCTTGCGCAGACTCTGAGAACTCTTTGCCATTGGTGACCGTGCGAGGAGGTCGGTGTTGAGCTGGATGAGGTTCAACGGGTGCTTGAGCTCGTGGGACAGCACGGCGAAGAACTGATCCTTCTGCAGGTTCGCCGCCTGGATCGTCTCCAGTTCGTTCTGTTGGGCGGAACTCTGCTTGCGTTCTTCTGTGAGGTCACGGGCGATCTTGGCAAGGCCGATGACCTCGCCGTGGCTGTCCACCAGCGGATTGACCAGGCCGCTGAAGAATCGCTGGCTGCCGTCACGGCGAACGTGCCAGCGTTCGTCCGAGGCCTGGCCTTGCTCCAGCGCTCGTCTACGTTCGGCTTCCGGCACGCCGGCCTGGCGATCCTGCTCGGTGTAGAGCATATCGATGCACTGGCCGATAGCCTCCTGTTCCGCATAGCCAAACAGCGTCTGCGCTCCGCGGTTCCAGGTGGTGATGATGCCATCGCAGTCGAAGGTGATGATGGCGTAACCCTTGGTGCTCTGCGCCAGCAATTTCAGGTGCGCTTCACCGGCTTCGAGTCGTTCCTCGGCGCGTCGACGGTCGGTGATGTCAATGAAGGTCAGTACTGCACCCTGGATACGGTCATCGAGGGTGCGGTAAGGAAGGAAGCGTGCCAGATACCAACGATTGCCTTCCCGATTGCTGACCTCTCGCTCCACCAGGTGGAGTTCCTCGAAGGCTTCGGCGGCGTCCTTGTGCAGCCTCGGATAGTCGAGGCGATGTGTGATGTCCAGCAGGGAGCGCCCGGCATCGTTGCCGATCACGTTGAAGATGTCTCGCGTGCGCGGCGTGAACCATTTGATGCGCATCTTGCGATCTACGAACAGCGTAGCGATGTCGGTGGAGGAGATCAGATTCTGCAGGTCATCGTTGATCTTGCTGGTTTCGTCGACCTTGGCTTTCAGCTCGTAGTTGACCGTGGTGAGTTCTTCGTTGATCGACTGTAGCTCTTCTTTGCTGGTTTCCAGCTCCTCGGTGGCCGAGCGCAGCTCTTCATTGATTGCCTGCAGCTCCTCGTTGGAGGCGCGCAGTTCCTCGGTGGAGGTTTCCGAGTGCTCCATGGTGATCTGCAGCTGTTCCTTGGTCTGCTGCAGTTCGGCCTCCAGCTGGGTCAATACGCTGTCCTTGGCATCCGGACTGTCCAACGCGCTGCTGTCCATGCAGGCTTCGACTTCGTCGAAAATCACCAGCATGTATTCGTTGCCAGCCTCGTTGTCGCGGAAGGGGCGTACCACCATGTTCACGTAGGAGCTGCGGCCTTCGCGCTCTAGCTGCACGCGGCGCGCTTCGACGCTCTTGCCGGTGTGGGTCGCCTGATACAGGGCCGTGCGCAGTTCCAGACGCAACTGGGGATGCACCAGCGTCGTCAGATTCAGCGATGGTTCGCCGCCGACGTAGCGCAGGAAGCTGCCGGCTCGGTCGGACATGTGCACGATCTCGGCTTCCTGGTTGACGATCACGCTCGGCGGCGCGTACTGCTCGAGCGCGCGCTGGTGAACGTCGGCGAACGAGAATTTCTTGTTGCGGCTGAATGACTGGTTCGACGGTGCCCGTGGCGGAGCGGCGTGCGCGAAGCCCTGAAAAGGCCCGGTCGGGGTGCGGCGCAGCGATGAGCTGACTTCCTTGGCGCGATAGATGCGGTTCTTCTTGTCCACTGGAGTGAACAGCTGGCTGCAGGCGTCGGCCGTTTCGGAGCTGCCGAGAAACAGATAGCCTCCGGGGTTGAGCGCGAAGTGGAACATGCGCAGCACTTCGAGCTGGATGTCGCGGTCCAGGTAGATCATCAGGTTGCGGCAGGAAATCAGGTCCAGCCGCGAGAACGGCGGGTCGCGCAGGATGTTGTGGCGGGCGAACAGAATCCGCTCGCGCAGTTCCTTCTGCATGCGGTAGTGATTCTGCTCCTTGACGAAGTATTGGCGCAGTCGTGATGGCGGGACGTCGGTGACGATGGCTTCCGGATAAAGACCTGCGCGCGCCGTCTCCAGGGCGCGATCATCGATATCGGTGGCGAAGACCTGCAGTTGAAAGTCACCGGTAGCGCCGCGTACCCCTGCCTGCTCGCTCAGCAGCATGCCCAGAGAGTAAGCCTCTTCGCCGGTCGAACAGGCCGCGGACCAGACGCGCAGGCACTTTTCCTCTGTATCTATCTTCTGGTCGAACAGGGCAGGTATGACGTCACGTTCCAGTGCTTCGAAGGCCTCGCGGTCGCGGAAGAAGTTGGTCACGCCAATCAGCATGTCGGCGAGCAGCTCCGGCGTTTCCTCCGGATGCTGTTGCAGGTGCTGGGCATAGCTAGGCATGTCGCGCAGCGCGTTGACCTGCATGCGCCGCTCGATCCGCCGCAGCACCGTGGCCTGCTTGTAGTGGCGGAAGTCGTGGCCTGTGCGAGCCCGCAGAGCGGCGAGAATCTCGCGCAAGGCCAATTCGTTCGGCTTGGATTGCGGTTGAGTGCGGTCGTACTGCGAATCTGTCTGTTGCGCCTGCTCTTCGTCGGCCAGCGTTGGCAGCGGCTCCTTGTCGGCAAGCAGCGCTTGCAGGTTGCGCGACAGCTCGACCAGGCGTTGTGGCATATCCGCAACCGGCAGCACGATGTCAACCATGCCGGTTTCGATGGCGCTCTGAGGCATGGAGTCGTATTCGGCGTCCTCCGGCGACTGCGCCAGGGTGACTCCGCCCTGCTCCTTGATTCGCGACAGGCCGACCGAACCATCCGACCCGCTGCCCGATAGCACCACACCGATAGCGTGGCTGTGGTGCACATCCGCCAAGGCGCGGAAGAACAGGTCGATGGCGACTTGCGCGCCGCGCTCGCGCTCCGGTTGCTGCAGGCGCAGATAGCCGTCCTCCATGGACAGGTCCATGGCGGGAGGTATCACGTAGATGCAGTTGCGCTCGATGAGGGTCGGGCTGACGACCTGTGCGACTGGCATGCGGGTCACGTTCTGCAGAATTTTGTCGACGTTGCTTTCATGCCTGGGCGACAGGTGCATGATGACCACGAAAGCCATGCCGCAGTCCTTCGGCATGTGTTCGAACAGGGTCAGCAGCGCCTTGAGACCGCCCGCTGACGCGCCGATCCCGACGACCGGGAATTGCAGAGTGCTACGGACCAGATCGCTGTTCTTCGGGGCTGACGGCTCGGGGCTGGTACTCATTGGATCCTCTGTTGTGGCTTTCCATGGCGAGATCAAGAGGCAGTTCAGAGTGCGGTAGCAGCCGACCTGTGCTGCAGCGCAGCGTGGATGATAGGGTTTTGCGTTGGCAATTACTGCCCGTCTGACGATCAGCACTCGATGATGTTCACCGCCAGCCCGCCACGGGCGGTTTCCTTGTACTTGCTTTTCATGTCGGCGCCGGTCTGGCGCATGGTGCGGATCACCTTGTCCAGTGAGATGAAGTGGCTACCGTCGCCACGCAGGGCCATGCGTGTGGCGTTGATCGCCTTTACCGCGCCCATGGCGTTGCGCTCGATGCAGGGCACCTGAACCAGCCCGCCGACCGGGTTGCAGGTCAGTCCCAGGTTGTGCTCCATGCCGATCTCGGCCGCGTTTTCGACCTGTTGCGGCGTGCCGCCGAGCACTTCGCACAGCGCCCCGGCGGCCATGGAGCAGGCCACGCCGACCTCGCCCTGGCAGCCAACCTCGGCCCCGGAGATCGACGCATTTTCCTTGTAGAGGATGCCGATGGCCGCCGCCGTCAGCAGAAACCGCACTACCCCATCCTCATTGGCGCCACGAATGAAGCGCATGTAGTAGTGCAGCAGCGCCGGTACGATCCCGGCGGCGCCATTGGTTGGCGCGGTGACTACGCGGCCGCCGCTGGCGTTCTCCTCGTTGACCGCGAGGGCGTAGAGGTCGACCCAGTCGAGGACGCTCAGCGCATCGCGCAGATTGGCTTCCGGGTGTTCGCTGAGCTGACGGTACAGCCCGGCGGCACGGCGCTGGACCTTGAGGCCGCCGGGCATGACGCCTTCGGTGCGGCAGCCCGCTTTGACACAGTCCTGCATCACCTGCCAGATGCGCAGCAGGCCGGCGCGGGTTTCCGCCTCCGGGCGCCAGGCCGCTTCGTTGGCCAGCATCAGTTGACTGATGGGCAGCCCGTGCGCGGTGCAGTGCTGCAGCAGCTCGGCGGCACTGTGGAAGGGGTAGGGCAGCGTGGTGGCATCCTCAACGATGCGGTCGTCGCCGGCGGCCTGCTCGTCGATCACGAAACCACCGCCCACCGAATAGTATTCGCGGCTGCGCACCTGCAGACCGGCGCTGTCGAAGGCGCGGAAGATCATGCCGTTGGGGTGGAAGGCCAGCGGCTTGCGGATGAATTGCAGGTCGTTGCTGATATCGAAGTGGATGACCTTCTCGCCGAGCAGGCGCAGCTCGCGGGATTCACGCATCGCTGCCATGCGCTGGGGAATGCTTGCGGTGTCCACGCGCTCCGGTAGCTCGCCCTCGAGCCCCAGTAGCACAGCCTTGTCGCTGCCGTGGCCCTTGCCGGTGGCACCGAGCGAGCCGTACAGCTCGACCCTGAGGTGGTCGGTGGTGGCGAGCAGTTCCTCGTTGCGCAGACCCTCGGCAAAGCGCAGCGCCGCGCGCATCGGTCCGACGGTGTGCGAGCTGGACGGGCC
>DNMQ01000313.1 GCA_003488145.1 Pseudomonas sp. | reverse complement strand
CAGTACAAGGACACCTTCCAGGACCAGATCATGGAGCTGGTGGAGAAGAAGGCCCGCGAAGGCAAGCTGGAAGCGGTCGGCGGGCCGGAGGAAGCGGTGGATCGTCGTTCGGCGGATGTCATCGATCTTACCGAACTGCTCAAGCGCAGCCTCGCTGCCAAGCCGGGCAAGGCCAGCAAAGAGAACGACCACGAGGAGGAGGAAAAGGCGCCGGCCAAGCCCAAGACTGCGAGCAAGGCCAAAACTAGCAAATCTTCCTCGGCGGCTTCGCGCACGCGCAAGGCGCCAGCGGCGGGCAGCAAATCCAGCAAAAAGGCGAGCTGATCGGGGTAGCCCATGCCAGAGCAGCGCAAGAGCGCCGGCCGCCCGCTGGTGGGCGGCGTCGGCATCAGTAATCCACAGCGAGTGATCGACAAGGCCAGTGGCGCGACCAAGCTTGCGCTGGCCGAGTACTACCTGGCGGTCGCCGACCGATTGGTGCCGCAATTGGCTGGCAGGCCACTGTCCATCGTTCGTGCACCTGAAGGCGTCGACGGCGAAAGCTTTTTCCAACGCCATTGCGGTCGGTTGAAGATGCCGCACATGCGCGCACTGCCGAAAAACCTCGATCCCGAGCATGCGCGGCTGATCCAGGCGGACAACATCACCGCGGTCATCGAGGCCGTGCAGATGGGTACCGTCGAGTTCCACACCTGGAACGCGCGCAGTGATCGCGTCGAGCGGCCCGATCGAGTCATTTTCGATCTCGACCCCGATCCCGCGTTGCCCTGGTCGAGCATGGTGGAGGCGACCGAGCTGACGCTGCGGCTGCTGGACGACCTGGGATTGCAGGCCTTCCTCAAGACCAGCGGAGGCCGCGGCATGCATGTCGTGATGCCGCTCGATCGTCGGCACGACTGGGACCTGGCCCGGCAGTTCGCTCGCTCGGTCACCGAGCGGCTGGCGCGCGAGGCGCCGGAGCTGATCGTCGACAAGATGGGCCCGCAGAATCGGGTCGGGCGAATTTTCGTGGACTACCTGCGCAACCAGCGCGGGGCGAGCACCGTTGCCGCCTATTCGGTCAGGGCGCGTCCGGGGCTGGCGGTATCCGTGCCTGTCGAGCGTGAGGAGCTGGCGCAGCTGGAGAGAGCCGATCGCTGGAACATCGGCAACCTGGATGAGCGTTTGCGGGCATTACGCAGCGACCCGTGGGCCCGCTACGGCGCCGTTCGACAGGGGCTGACGCAGGCACTGCTCAAGCGCCTGGAGAAAGGTTGAGACATCAGTGTGGCGGCGAGCGATCAGGTCGTCTGGGGATCGTCGGTATCCGCCACGGTCTGGTTTCCATATGGCGCGCCGGGCTTGTGTTCGTCCAGCTCCTCGGCACAAGGCACCTGCGGCACATCGCCCGGCTTGTCATGCACGATCGGGTCGGGTTGCGGCACATCGGGTCGCACGTGAGTCATCGTCGTTCTCCTGGTGTTCGCCAGCTTAGCGTTGGCGGCCGTTCTGCATTGATCGGCCCACATGGGGCGAGGTTCCGGCCAATCGTCGCTGCTCGCGGCGCTGGCGACCGTCGGCGTGGTCGGGTTCGGCACCCACTCACGGGGGACTTGAAACCGGCAACTGCCGTATGGCACTCCACCAGGCTCGACCGGTCGCCGGACGGGCTGGCTAACGGCCGCCCGGGGCTGAACTTTCCAGGGTCACTTGGCTCGGAAGAAAGAGCCGACGAAAACCGTACCGGTCGCCTCCCGAACCGCACGATGACGCGTCCAGAGGCGGCTCGGGCAACCCGAACCCACGCGCCCCAGGAGCCCGTTCGATGAGCGATGCACAGCCTAACGCGACGATTCACCCTCGACTCGAAGAAGCCTTGCAGATGCCCCGCATCGCCATCGAATCCACCTTGCCGGTGCTGGATGAGGGGCGCTTTGCCGCCAAGGCGGTCATCGGCCAGCCAGTGGTCGTGACCAGCAAGATTTTCGCCGACGGCCACGACCAGCTGGCCGCCGCCGTGTGCTGGCGTGAAAAAGGCGAAACCAGCTGGCGGCGGGCACGACTGAAGTTGCTCGGCAACGACGCCTGGCAAGGCCAGTTCACGCCCACTCAGGTCGCCGAGCACGAGTTCGTCATCGAGGCCTGGTGGGATGTGTTCGAGAGCTATCGCTACGAGCTGTCGAAGAAGCACACGGCCGGCGTTCCGGTGCATCTGGAGCTTGAAGAAGGGCGTCTGCTGCTGGAAAAGGCCACCGCCCGCGCCCAGGGCGAGAACCGCGCGGTGCTCGACGATCTGCTGCACCGCCTCGGCATGGCGCATACCGATGACGAGCGCGTGTCACTGCTGCTCGCACCGGAGACGGCCGTGGCGATGGCTGCCGCAGACCCACGCGAGCACTGCAGCCGCAGCCGTGTCTATCCGCTGGACGTCGAGCGCACGTTGGCGCAGTTCGCCAGCTGGTACGAGCTGTTCCCGCGCTCGGAGACCGACGATCCGAATCGTCATGGCACCTTCCGCGATGTGCACAAGCGCCTGTCGGCGATCCGCGACATGGGCTTCGACGTGCTGTATTTCCCGCCGATCCATCCGATCGGTCGCCAGCACCGCAAGGGTCCGAACAACAGCCTGCACGCCGGCCCGAACGATCCCGGCAGTCCCTACGCAATCGGCAGCGAAGAGGGCGGCCACGACGCCATCCATCCCGAGCTGGGCACGCTGGATGATTTCCGCGAGCTGGTCGCAGCGGCTCGCGAGCATGGCCTTGAGATCGCCCTGGACTTCGCCATCCAGTGCTCGCAGGACCACCCCTGGCTGAAAGAGCACCCGGGCTGGTTCTCCTGGCGTCCGGACGGCACGATCAAATACGCCGAAAACCCGCCGAAGAAGTATCAGGACATCGTCAACGTCGACTTCTATGCCGAAGATGCCATGCCCGACCTCTGGCTGGCGCTGCGTGACGTGGTCTGGCACTGGGTGGAGCAGGGCGTGAAGATATTCCGGGTCGACAACCCGCACACCAAGCCGCTGCCGTTCTGGGAGTGGCTGATTGCCGATATCCGCGAGCGCGACCGCGACGTGATGTTCCTCTCCGAGGCGTTTACACGCCCCGGCATGATGGCGCGTCTGGGCAAGATCGGTTACAGCCAGAGCTACACCTACTTCACCTGGCGCAACACCAAGGCGGAACTGAGCGAGTACCTCACCGAACTGAACGAGCCCCCGCTGCGCGACTGCTATCGGCCCAACTTCTTCGTCAACACGCCGGACATCAATCCGTTCTTCCTGCAGGACTCCGGCCGCGCCGGGTTCCTGATCCGCGCCGCGCTGGCGACCATGGGCTCGGGGCTGTGGGGCATGTACTCGGGCTTCGAGCTATGCGAGTCGGCGGCGATTCCGGGCAAGGAAGAGTATCTGGACTCGGAGAAGTACCAGATTCGCGTCCGCGACTACCACGCACCGGGCAACATCATCGCCGAGATCGCCCAGCTCAACCGCATCCGACGGCAGAACCCGGCACTGCAGACGCACCTGGGCTTCAAGGCCTACATGGCCTGGAACGACAACATCCTCTACTTCGGCAAGCGCACACCAGACCTGTCGAACTTCATTCTGGTGGCCATCAGTCTCGATCCACACAACGCTCAGGAGGCGAATTTCGAGTTGCCGCTGTGGGAGCTCGGCCTGCCGGATGACGCCCATACCCAGGGCGAGGACCTGATGAATGGCCATCGCTGGACCTGGTACGGCAAGACCCAGTGGATGCGGATCGAACCCTGGCATCTGCCGTTCGGCATCTGGCGCCTGACCGCACAGGAGCCGGACCCGGACCTCAAGTAATTTCTCTGGCGCAGCTGTTAATTCATTCAAATCATACGTTTATGACGCTTTGTTGATGTGAATTCAGCTGTTGCTCTGCCGTTGCCTAATGCGCCGATCCGGCCTGGGCCTTCACACCGCGACAGGAATGAAGAACATGGCAAAACCGCGCAAACCCGCCGCTTTCATCAAGGACCCGCTCTGGTACAAGGACGCGGTGGTATATCAGGTGCACCTGAAGTCCTTCTACGACTCGAACAACGACGGCGTCGGTGACTTCCCCGGCCTGATCGAGAAGCTGGATTACATCGCCGACCTTGGGGTGAACACTATCTGGCTGCTGCCGTTCTATCCGTCGCCGCGGCGTGACGATGGTTACGACATCGCCGATTACCGCGGCGTGCATCCGGAATACGGCAGCATGGCCGACGCCCGGCGCTTCATCGCCGAGGCGCACAAGCGCGGGTTGCGGGTGATCACCGAGCTGGTCATCAACCACACCTCCGACCAGCACCCCTGGTTCCAGCGTGCGCGCAAGGCGAAGAAGGGCTCGGCAGCGCGGGATTTCTACGTCTGGTCGGATACCGACAAGAAGTACGACGGAACACGGATCATCTTTCTCGACACCGAGAAGTCCAACTGGACCTGGGACCCGGTGGCCCAGCAGTACTTCTGGCACCGCTTCTATTCGCACCAGCCGGACCTCAACTTCGACAACCCGCAGGTGATGAAGGCCGTGCTGGCGGTGATGCGCTACTGGCTGGACATGGGCATCGACGGTCTGCGCCTTGACGCGATTCCCTATCTGGTCGAGCGCGACGGCACCAACAACGAGAACCTGCCGGAAACCCATGCGGTGCTCAAGGCGATCCGCGCCGAGATCGACGCCAACTATCCCGACCGCATGCTGCTGGCCGAAGCCAACCAGTGGCCCGAAGACACGCAGCTGTATTTCGGCGGAGAAGACGGCGGCCCGGGTGACGAATGCCACATGGCCTTCCACTTCCCGCTGATGCCGCGCATGTACATGGCCATCGCCCAGGAAGACCGCTTTCCGATCACCGACATCCTGCGCCAGACCCCGGATATCCCGGAGAACTGCCAGTGGGCGATATTCCTGCGCAACCACGACGAGCTGACACTGGAAATGGTGACCGACAAGGAGCGCGACTACCTCTGGAACTACTACGCCTCGGACAAGCGCGCACGGATCAACCTGGGCATACGCCGTCGCCTGGCGCCACTGCTGGAGCGGGATCGCCGGCGGATCGAGTTGCTCAACAGCCTGCTGCTCTCCATGCCCGGTACGCCGGTGATCTACTACGGCGACGAGATCGGCATGGGCGACAACATCTTCCTCGGCGACCGCGACGGCGTGCGCACGCCGATGCAGTGGTCGGTGGACCGCAACGGCGGTTTCTCCCGCGCCGACCCACCGAACCTGGTGCTGCCACCGGTAATGGACCCGCTCTACGGCTACTACACGATCAACGTCGAGGCCCAGCAGCGCGATCCGCATTCGCTGCTCAACTGGACGCGGCGGATGCTGACCATCCGCAAGCAGTTCAAGGCCTTCGGCCGTGGCACCCTGAAGATGCTCGCGCCGAGCAACCGCCGCATCCTCGCCTATATGCGCGAATTCACCGGAGCGAACGGCGAAACCGAGATCATCTTCTGCGTCGCCAACGTCTCGCGCTCGGCCCAGGCCGCAGAACTGGAAATGTCGCAGTACGCCGGCATGGTGCCGGTGGAGATGGTCGGCGGCAGTGCCTTCCCGCCCATCGGTCAGCTGCCGTATCTGCTGACCTTGCCGCCGTACGGCTTCTACTGGTTCCAGCTCGCGCTGACCAACCAGATGCCGAGCTGGCACCAGGAGCCGGTGGACACCATGCCGGACTTCCAGACGCTGGTACTCAAGCGCCTGGATACCTTGACCGCCGCCAACCGGCGCATTCTGGAAACCGAAGCGCTACCGGCCTATCTGCCGAAACGGCGCTGGTTTGCCGCCAAGGACGTGGCAATCGAGTCGGTCCGCATCAGCTACTGCGTGCCATTCGGCGACCCGAATCGCCCGGTGCTGCTCAGCGAGCTTTGCGTGGAATCCGCCGGGCGCAGCGATCTGTACCAGCTGCCGCTGGGTTTTCTGGCCGAGACCGAATTCGAGGTCGCATTGCCGCAGCAACTGGCCCTGGCGCGGGTACGCCGCGGGCCGCAGGTCGGCCTGATGACCGATGCCTTCGCCCTCGAGCAGTTCAGCGCCGCGGTGATTCAGGGCCTGCGCGACGAGCTGGTGCTGCCTTGCAACGACGGTGAGATCCGCTTCGTGCCGATGCCGCAACTGGCCGACCTGCAATTGCCGGCGCATCCCGAGGTGCGCTTCATCTCTGCGGAGCAGTCGAACAGCTCGGCGATCATCGACAACAAGGTGATGATCAAATTGCTCCGTCGCGTGGCACCGGGCGTCCACCCTGAACTGGAAATGGGCGGTTTCCTCACAGAACGCGGTTTCGCCCATATCTCCGGCATGCTCGGTCAGGTCAGCCGCATCAACAAGCAGGGCGAGCCGGTTGCCCTGATGGTGATCCAGCACTTCCTCGACAGCCAGGGCGATGCCTGGGTGTGGACGCTGAACAACCTCGACCGCGCGGTGCGTGACGAAATCGCGGGCGGCGTGTCGATGCACGAGAACCAGTTCAGCGCCCTCGACGAACTGCAGGCCTTCAATCGCCTGCTCGGTCAGCGGCTCGGCGAGATGCACATGGCGCTCGCCGCGCAGACCGAAGATCCGGCCTTCGCCTACGAAAGCACCAGCACAGCCGACACCAAGCAGTGGGAGCAGAGCGTCAGCGCGCAGCTGGAGCAAGCTCTGCAGCGCCTCGAGGAACATCGCTCGAGCTTCGATCGCAAGGAGGCTACCGCGCTCGGCCAACTGCTGGCGCGGCGCGACAAGCTGCTCGAACAAGTGCAACGTCTGGCTGCTAGAACCGTTGGTGGCGTGCGGACCCGTGTCCACGGCGACCTGCACCTCGGCCAGGTGCTGGTGGTGCAGGGTGATGCCTACTTCATCGACTTCGAAGGGGAGCCGGCCCGCTCGCTGGATGAGCGGCGCGCCAAACATAGTCCGTTCAAGGATGTCTCAGGCCTGCTGCGTTCGTTCGAGTACGCCGCGGCCATGACCATCCGCGGGGCGCAGATCAGCGACAGTACGCCCGAGGCCGATCAGGCGCGGCAGCGTATCGCGGCGAGTTACCAGAGCAGTGCGCAGGCGGCCTTCCTCGAAGCCTACCGCGAGGCCACCGCCGAGTTGCCGCACGACTGGCGCGACGCGGATGGCGCGAATGCTGCACTGCTGCTGTTCAGCCTGGAAAAATGCGCTTACGAGATCGTTTACGAAGCGGAGAACCGACCAACCTGGTTGCCCGTCCCGCTACAGGGATTGCTGGCCCTGGCACAACAGCTTTTCGATGGAGGCTCCAATGACTGATCGTCCGGTTCTGACCATGCCAGGGGAAACCCTGATGCCCAGCGACGCCGATGTGGACGCACTGGTGCGAGCCGAGCATGGCAACCCGTTTTCCATTCTCGGGCCGCATCCTGACGGCGAGGGAATCGTGATTCGCGCCTACCTGCCCAATGCCCTGGGTGCCGAAGTGCTCGATCGCGATGAGCAACTGCTTGCCGTGATGGAGCAGGGGCAGGTGCCCGGATTCTTCTTTATCCGCCTGCCACATCAGCAACCCTACCTGCTGAAGATTCGCTGGGCCGGCGGCGAGCAGATCACCGAAGACCCCTACAGCTTCGGGCCGCAACTGGGCGAGCTGGACATGCACCTATTCTCGGAAGGCAATCACCGGCAGATCGGCCGGGTATTCGGCTCGCAGGTGCTGGAAGTCGACGGTGTGCAGGGCGTGCGCTTCGCCGTGTGGGCGCCCAACGCGCGCCGAGTGTCGATCGTCGGCAGCTTCAATGGCTGGGACGGTCGCCGTCACCCGATGCGGCTGCGCTTTCCGTCCGGCGTGTGGGAGTTGTTCATCCCGCGCCTGCAGCCGGGCGATACCTACAAGTACGAGATTCTCGGGCCGAACGGCATCCTGCCGCTCAAGGCCGACCCGATCGCCCTGGCAACCGAGCACCCGCCGGGCACCGCTTCGGTCATCGCCCGGCCGCTGGACTACCAGTGGAAGGACCATGGCTGGTTGCAGCAGCGCGCCGCGCGCCAGTCGGTCAAGGCGCCGATGAGCATCTACGAGCTGCATGCCGGCTCCTGGCGGCGTGACGGTGGTGACGATGGCCGCCTGTACGATTGGCACGAGCTGGCCGAGCGGTTGATTCCCTACGTGGTGGACATGGGCTTCACCCACATCGAGCTGATGCCGATCATGGAGCATCCGTTCGGTGGCTCCTGGGGTTACCAGCTGCTCTCGCAGTTCGCGCCGAGTGCGCGCTACGGCAACGCCCATGATTTCGCCGAGTTCGTCGACGCCTGCCATAACGCCGGCATCGGTGTGATCCTCGACTGGGTGCCGGCGCACTTTCCCACCGACGCCCATGGCCTGGGCGAATTCGACGGCACCGCGCTGTACGAATACGCACACCCGTTCGAGGGCTTCCATCAGGACTGGGATACCTACATCTACAACCTCGGCCGCACCGAGGTGCACGGCTTCATGCTCGCTTCGGCGCTGCACTGGCTGCGCGAATTCCACGTCGATGCCCTGCGTGTCGATGCGGTGGCGTCGATGCTCTATCGCGACTATTCGCGCAAGGACGGCGAGTGGATTCCCAACCGCCATGGCGGGCGCGAGAACCTCGAGGCGAT
>DNMQ01000413.1:2743-7842 GCA_003488145.1 Pseudomonas sp. | reverse complement strand
CTCAAGCGCGAGATCGTCAGTACCCAGATCGCCAACGATCTGGTCAACAACATGGGCATCACTTTCGTTCAGCGCCTGAACGAGGCCACGGGCATGAGTGCGGCGAATGTCGCCGGAGCCTACGTGATCGTGCGAGACATCTTCCATCTGCCTCACTGGTTCCGGCAGATTGAGGCGCTGGATCACAAGGTACCGGCGGAGCTGCAGTTGGCCTTGATGGATGAGCTGATGCGCCTGGGCCGCCGCGCGACGCGCTGGTTCCTGCGCAATCGTCGTAGCGAGCTGGATGCCGCACGCGACGTCGCGCACTTTGGCCCGCGGGTCGCTGCCCTTGGTCTGAAGCTCGATGAACTGCTGCAAGGCTCGACGCGTGACCGCTGGCAGGAGCGCTATAAGCGTTATACCGAAGCCGGGGTGCCGGAGCTGCTGGCGCGCATGGTGGCCGGTACCAGCCATCTGTACACGCTGTTGCCGATTCTGGAGGCCGCTGACGAAACTGGCCAGGTGCCTGCGCAGGTGGCGGCAACCTACTTCGCCGTCGGTGGTGCGCTGGAGCTTCCCTGGTATCTGCATCTGCTCACCAACCTGCCGGTTGCCAACAACTGGCAGGCCCTGGCGCGTGAAAGCTTCCGCGACGACCTCGACTCACAGCAGCGCAGCATCACGGTATCGGTGCTGCAGATGGAGAACGGTCCGGAGGCGATCAGCGAGCGGGTCGACGCCTGGTTGTCTCAACGACCAGTGTTAATGGAGCGCTGGCGCTCGATGCTGGCCGAGCTGCGCGGCGCCAGCGGCACCGACTACGCCATCTATGCAGTCGCCAGCCGCGAGCTGCAGGGGCTGGCGCAGTCGGTAGGGCATGGCTGACGAGGTCTTGCGGCTTGCCTCTGTGGACGATCCGCCCGCGGGAGAGGCCGCGCCATTAATGCGGCGCAACTGAAAAACGCACTGCCCTCGGGCGGTGCGTTTTTTTTAGCGGATGGGTGTTTGCTGCGCAGGGAGTCCGTGGCGGTAACCGCTCAGTCCTGCGCAGGCAGTCCGACCTTGAAGCGAGTGATCTGCGGCAGATCGCGCAGGTAGCGGATCAGGTCAGGTGCGCCTGCCAGCTTCAGCCCCTCGCCAATGGCATTGGCTGTGGGGTCACGCTTCTCCAGCAACAGCAACTCGGAATTGCTGGCATCGCGCAGTAGTGTCAAGCGGGCATAGGGAACCTGGCTGTCGAGCAGCATGGCCATGAATTCACGGTCGCTCCAGGCCTGAGCAGGCATCGTCACGGCGTGGTAGTCAGCGTCCAGCGTGTGAACACCGGAGCGGTCGAGGCGGTAATCGGTGACCTCCGCCGGCAGCATGACTTCCAGGCCGCGCAAGCGCGCGTAGGCCACGGCGCAGGCAAAGGCTTCCAGATGGTGTTCGCCGGCCCAATAAAGCCGCTCCCCGAGCCAGCTGGCCTGGCGAACATCGATCGCTGCCCCCTTGTCGAAGCCGGGCAAGGCGGTACCGAGTGCTCGAAGAAAATCCTTGTAGCTGATGATTCGTACCTGTCGACAACCCGCCGTGCTGGAAAAGGCTTCGAAGGTCGGGTAACTCGGTTCATTTTTGCGCTGCCCGCCGAAGCCGTCGATCTGCCGCAGGTCGAGCCGTGACCGGGTGCAATCCTTGCTGATCAAGCGGGTCAGCGCAGCATGGGCACGGGCCTTGTCTTCCTGCACCGGACCGGAGAGCGCACCACGTGGCAGCTCCAGCAAGCGTTGCAGGCAGGGGCCATCGTTCCAGAAAATGCTGGGCTCAGGCTCGGGTAGGCGGGAAAAGGGCAGCTGCAGGCTGCTGGCGCGATCCTGAATGGGAAGCGAAGCCTTGGAGCGCAGCCCGAGGCGTTGCGCAAGTCGTGCGATTTGAGAAGTCAGTGAAGGCATTGGCTCGGGCAGGCTCATCATGATGCTTGAGCTCTCAGGGCTACGGCCGAAGTGTGGCAGACCTGTGNNGCGTGTCGATGTGGCAATATCGCTGAATAGATCACTGAGGAGCCTCCATGCCAAATCTGGTACTGGATATCGCGCTGTCCGCCGAACGAATGAAGGCGGTCTACCAGGGCCATGCGAATCGAGTCCTGATTCGAAGTCGCGACGGCACGCGAGTCAGCTTGCCGGCGCATCATCTGCGCCCGTTTCTGACCCACGAAGGGATATATGGTTCCTTCGAGCTCGAATTCGCTGAGCAGGGACAATTGCTGCGTTTGCGGCGTCTGCAATGAACCCGTCGGTCGGTGCGCTCGACCGGCCTATTTCCTCACTGGCGGCAGCGGCTGAAGCCCTCTCGGGCTGCTATACTCCGCGTCCACATTTACCGAGACCTTAGGCTGCGTATGTATAACCTGGCCCGCCAGCTATTGTTCAAGTTATCTCCGGAAACTTCCCATGAACTTTCCCTCGAGCTGATTGGCGCCGGTGGCCGTCTCGGGCTCAATGCAATGCTCGGCAAAGCGCCAGCGAGTCTTCCTGTTCAGGTGATGGGGCTCGATTTTCCCAATCCGGTCGGCCTGGCAGCAGGGCTGGACAAGAACGGCGAAGCCATTCGCGGAATGTCGCAGCTGGGCTTCGGTTTCATCGAAGTGGGAACCGTGACGCCGCGCCCGCAGCCAGGCAACCCCAAGCCACGGATATTTCGCCTGCCCGAGGCCGAGGCGATCATCAATCGCATGGGTTTCAATAACCATGGTGTAGATGCGCTGCTGGCTCGGGTAGAGGCCGCCAGGTTCAAGGGCATCCTCGGTATCAACATCGGCAAGAATTTCGATACGCCTGTCGAGCGCGCCGAGGAGGACTACCTGCTCTGCCTGGACAAGGTCTATCACCACGCAAGCTACGTCACCGTCAATGTCAGTTCGCCGAACACGCCTGGCTTGCGCAGCCTGCAGTTCGGCGACTCGCTCAAGCATTTGCTCGATGCGTTGCGACTGCGCCGTGAGGATCTGGAGATCATGCATGGCAAGCGCGTGCCGCTTGCGATCAAGATCGCTCCGGACATGACCGACGAAGAAACCGCTCTGGTGGGCGAGGCGGTATTCCAGGCCGGGATGGACGCGATCATCGCCACCAACACTACCCTTGGCCGAGAAGGCGTTGCCGGCTTGGCTCATGCTGACGAAGCTGGTGGCCTGTCTGGTGCGCCCGTTCGGGAGAAGAGCACGCACACGGTCAGGGTGCTGGCACAGACGCTAGGCGGACGGCTGCCGATCATTGCTGTGGGCGGCATTACCGAGGGCAGGCACGCGGCAGAGAAGATCGAGGCGGGTGCCAGCCTGGTTCAGTTGTATTCAGGTTTCATCTACAAGGGACCGGCATTGATCCGCGAGGCGGTGGATGCCATCGCGGCGCTGCGTTCAAAAGCGCATTGATGATTGCCCGGAAGGGGCTCCTGTTGGGAGCCCCTGGGCTTCTCGCCCGCCGCCCGGGTGGGGCGCGCTATATCAAGTCGGGTGGATCGGTGAATTAGCCGACCGCGTGAAGTTCGTTGAGTCTATGCAGACCGGCCGTGCCGGTCAGACCATCCCAGTTGTCGCCGCGACCCTCCCGCCAGCCGTTAATCCAGGCTTGGCGAACATTGGGATGGGAAAAAGGACAGAGGTCGCGAGATTTGCCATGTATGCCGTGCTGATAACCGCGTAGAAATGCTCGTTCCATCGGATCACGCTTGAGTCTTCTCATTGGGTATTGCCCTCAGTGGTTGACTGGTGTTCCTGGTGGCCTCATGGCGAGACCGGGCAGATAGACTGCCAATGAAGCGCGCTGCCGGCGTGGCGCGCTTCGCCGGCACCATTGCGATGTCGGCCTGAGGTGAGTTCTAACGCAATGCTGAAGACGCTGGAATGATCGTTTTGTCATAAGTAGGTAACGAATCTATGGTTCTACCCATAAGCCTTAAAGGGCAAGGGATGCGAAGTGCACTGCTTAGCCACTTCTGCATGATTGCAACCATGATGTTTGTAACTTCTTTCTAATTTTTTGCTGGGCCTGTTCCGACGAAAGGGTCGCGACGGTCCGAAGCACCTTTTGTGGAAACTCCATGACCGACCGCCATGAACTGATCCTGACCTGTCCCAAGGGACTCGAAGGCCTGCTGCTCGAGGAAGCCACCGCGCTTGGACTGGAGGAGAGTCGCGAGCAGACATCCGCGATTCGCGGCTTCGGTACGCTGGAGGTGGCCTACCGGCTCTGCCTATGGTCGCGCCTGGCCAATCGCGTGCTGCTGGTGATCAGCCGTTTTCCCACTGTAGACGCCGAGACGCTTTACCAAGGGGTTCACGCCGTCGACTGGGCTGACCATCTGCAGCCTGCCGGCAGCCTGGCAGTGGAGTTCGGTGGTCGTGGCTCGGGCATCGACAACACCCATTTCGGTGCGCTCAAGGTCAAGGACGCCATTGTGGATCGGCTGCGAACCGCATCTGGCGAGAGACCCAGCATCGACAAGTTCGATCCTGATCTGCGCGTGCATCTGCGCCTCGACAAGGGGCAAGCGGTGCTTTCGCTCGACCTCTCCGGGCACAGCCTGCACCAGCGTGGCTATCGACTGCAGCAGGGTGCAGCGCCGCTCAAGGAAAACCTTGCTGCCGCGATCCTGATGCGTGCCGGCTGGCCACGAATTGCCGCTGCTGGTGGCGCGTTGACAGATCCCATGTGCGGCGTCGGCACCTTTCTTGTCGAAGGGGCGATGATGGCGGCGGACATCGCGCCGAATCTCAAGCGCGAGCGTTGGGGTTTCAGTGCCTGGCTGGGGCACGTACCCGCGCTGTGGTCGCGACTGCATGCCGAAGCTCAGGCACGGGCAGAGGTTGGCTTGGCCAAGTCGCCCTTATGGATTCGCGGCTATGAGGCCGATCCGCGGCTGATCCAGCCGGGACGCAACAACATCGAACGCGCTGGGCTGGCCGGCTGGATCAAAGTCTACCAGGGTGATGTCGGCGACTTCGAGCCGCGCCCGGACCAGAATCAGAAGGGCTTGGTGATCTGCAATCCGCCCTATGGTGAGCGCCTCGGCGACGAGGCGAGCCTTCTCTATCTCTACCAGAACCTCGGCGAACGCCTGCGCCAGGCCTGCCTGGG
>DNMQ01000413.1:0-2641 GCA_003488145.1 Pseudomonas sp. | reverse complement strand
CTCGGCAAATGGGCGCGTCGTGAGGGTATCGAATGCTACCGGCTATACGACGCGGATATGCCTGAGTACGCCCTGGCGATCGATCTGTACGGTGACTGGGTGCACGTGCAGGAGTATGCGCCGCCGCGCTCCATCGATCCGGAGAAGGCCCAGGTGCGCCTGCTCGATGCATTGGCTGCCATACCGCAAGCACTGGGCATTCCACGCGAGAAGGTGGTGGTAAAGCGCCGCGAGCGCCAGACGGGAACGCGCCAGTATGAGCGTCAGGCCAGTCAGGGCGAGTTTCTCGAAGTGACCGAGGGCGGCGTCAAGCTGCTGGTGAATCTCACCGATTATCTGGATACCGGCCTGTTCCTCGATCATCGCCCATTGCGCCTGCGCATTCAGCGTGAAGCGGCCGGCAAGCGTTTCCTCAACCTGTTCTGCTATACCGCAACCGCCACGGTTCATGCAGCCAAGGGCGGTGCGCGCAGCACCACCAGCGTCGACCTGTCGAAAACCTATCTGGACTGGGCGCGTCGCAATCTCTCGTTGAATGGCCTTTCGGATCGCCAGCGCCTGGAACAGGGCGACGTGATGGCCTGGCTGGAAGAGGATCGTGGTGAGTACGACCTGATCTTCATCGATCCGCCGACGTTCTCCAATTCCAAGCGCATGGAAGGTGTGTTCGACGTACAGCGGGACCATCAGGTGCTGCTCGATCTGGCGATGGCTCGATTGGCGACGGGCGGAGCGCTGTATTTCTCCAACAACTTCCGCAAATTCGTGCTGGATGCCAGCCTGAGCGACCGCTATGCCGTAGAGGAAATCAGCAGCGCAACGCTGGACGAGGATTTCCGTCGTAACCCCCGGATCCACCGCGCCTGGAAATTCCAGGCGCGGTGATCATCCGGTGATATAGGCGGGCCGTTCGGCCTGCCTGAGTCACCATCAGCGTTGTGCGGTGTTCTGGTTGCGCTGACCGTAGAGGCTGACCAGCACCTGATCGAGAATCGAGGCTGCGCCCCATGGGCGGGGATGGTTCAGGATCGCCACGACTGCCCAGACATTGCCGTCGCCGTCACGGCTGTAACCTGCGATGGCGCGCACGGTGTTCAGGGTTCCCGTCTTGAGGTGCGCCTTGCCGGCGACAGGTGTATTGCGCAGGCGCTTGCGCATGGTGCCGTCCACGGCGGCCAATGGCATCGACGAAATGAACTCGGCCGAGTAAGGGCTGCGCCAGGCGGCCTGCAGCAAGCTCCCCAGCTCGCGTGCGCTGACGCGTTCGGCGCGGGAAAGCCCGGAGCCGTTCTCGATCACCAGATGCGGCGAGATGAGCCCCTTCTTGGCCAGCCACTGGCGGATGACCCGCTGTGCCGCTTTGGCGTCATCGGCATCCGCCTCGTTACGGAATTCGGCGCCGAGGCTTAGAAACAGCTGCTTGGCCATGGTGTTGTTGCTGTACTTGTTGATGTCTCGAATGATCTCGGTGAGATCCGGCGAATAGGCCCTCGCCAGCAATCTTGCTTTGTCAGGCACCTGGGCCACACGGTCGATGCCGAGAATGCTGCCGCCGAGCTCGGCCCAGATAGCACGCACCGCGCCGGCGGCATAGCGCTGGTGATCGAGCAGTGAAAGGTAGGTCTGCGCGCTGCAGCCGTCGGCGAGTTTGCCGGTGACCACGACGGTCACGCCATCCCCATCCGCAACCGGGTTGTAGAGCACGTCCGGCCAGCCTGGGCATTTGCCTGCGGGCAGCGCTTTGACCCGGTTGTCTATTCGAATGCTGGCGATCGGCGGCTCGACTGCGATGTTCACCTTTCCGCCATCGTTGCGGACGATGAAGCGCAGCGCCTTGAGGTTGACCAGTAGTGAGTCGGGACCAACCAGAAAGGGCTTGTTCTTGTCATTGCCGTCGTCATCGAAGACGGGCAGGTCGGGCTGGACGAAATGGCTGCGATCGAGCACCAGGTCGCCAGTGACCTTGGTAACTCCGTTGGCACGCAAATCTCGCAGCAGCAGCCAGAGCTTCTCCATGTTCAGTTTCGGGTCGCCGCCGCCCTTGAGGTAGAGATTGCCGTTGAGGGTGCCGTCCACCAGCGGGCCGTCGGCATAGAACTCGGTCTTCCACTGGTGGTTGGGGCCGAGCAGTTCGAGGGCGGCGTAGGTGGTAACCAGCTTCATGGTCGAGGCGGGGTTGACCGATACGTCGGCGTTGACGAACGTCGGCGCGGCGTCACCGGTCAGTGGCAGCATGACTACGGACAGTGCGTCGCTGCTGATCTTGTTGGCTTTCAGTGCCTGTTCGACGCGCGGTGGCAGTGTCTGGTTCACCCCGGCGGCCTGGGCTGGCAGAGTCAAGGGCAGGGCGAAGATGGCTAAGGTGATGCCTCGGAGGATGGAGCTCATCGTACGAGCGCCTCTGGGCAAACACAGGGGGCTGCTGGCGGTTTGATTTGGCATGTGTTTCCCACTGCTCTTAGGGAACGAATGCGGGCCATTATGCCCGTGCTGTAGAGGCGTCGTGCCTCTATCCGATAAGCGTAGCTGCGGTACACAGGTTACTGCAAAGACAGTTGCGCACCAGGCTGCGATGAGCTCAACCGCTGCTGTCGGTCATCGCCTTGGCGCGGGGTTGCTGTTAGAGTGCGCGCCGTCATCA
>DNMQ01000462.1 GCA_003488145.1 Pseudomonas sp. | reverse complement strand
GTGGGCAAGTGGGCCGACCTGGTGCTCTGGCGCCCGGCCTTCTTCGGCGTGAAGCCGACGCTGATCCTCAAGGGAGGCGCCATTGCCGCCAGCCTGATGGGCGACGCCAACGCCTCGATCCCGACACCGCAACCGGTGCACTACCGGCCGATGTTCGCCAGTTACGGCGGCTCGCTGCATGCATCGAGCTTCACCTTCATCAGCCAGGCCGCGTTCGACGCTGGCGTACCCGAAAAGCTGGAACTGAAGAAGAAGATCGGCGTGGTGAAGGGCTGCCGCCAGGTGCAGAAGAAGGACTTGATCCACAACGACTACACGCCGGACATCCAGGTCGACCCGCAGAACTATCAGGTGCGTGCCGACGGCCAGCTGCTCTGGTGCGAACCGGCCGAGGTGCTGCCGATGGCGCAGCGGTACTTTTTGTTCTGATCGACCTGTTCTGATCGACAGCGCGCCGGGACGGAGGGCCATTTGCCTTCCACCCAGCGCGCGTTTTGCCATCACCGCAAGGTCGATGCTCGCGCTGCACTTCGTCGGTTCGCGAGTGAATCAACCGTTCGATGGATTGGGAAAGTCGGGCATGGAATTACCGTCTGACAACCCAAGCGCAACGCTCTACCCAGGGATGCATGGATGCGCAGCGACCACCGGCTACCGTGGCTGGCGGGAGGCATTGCCGGTGTCGCGCTCGAGGGGAAAGCGGGCGATTTCGGGTAACCGCGTCAGCTGAAAAACCAGCGGCGCGATTGACTGAATCCTACGGAGAAACAATCGATGTTCAAAACCAACGCGCTTTTCGCTGCTGTCCTCGCCGTCTCTGCCACCCAGGCTATTGCGGCCAGCAGTGAAGCGGTTATCGAACAAAACGGTGTTGACCAGATCGCCGATGTCTATCAGGAAGGCGTCGGCCAGGCTTCGTACATTTATCAGACCGGCGCTTCGCAGCAGAACAGCGCCACGACCACCCAGCTCGGCCAGGACAACTTTTCCGAGGTGACTCAGCAGGGTGCCTTGCACCAGGCCGATGTCATTCAAACCGGCGTCGAGGGCGAGGTGTTCATCAGTCAGTACGACCGGGACAACAGCACGATCGTCGAGCAGGCCGGCTTTGCCAACAGCGCCGACGTGACCCAGGACGGCGTGAGCAACGATGTGGTGCTGATCCAGGACGGCGCGTACAACAGCACCATTGTCGATCAGTTCGGGGAGGGCAACGAAGCGCTGATCTCCCAGAGCGGCCAGGAAGGCATCGTCGATCTCATCCAGACCGGCAACATGAACGTGGCCGATATCGATCAGGCCGGAATCGGCAACTCCGTCGACCTGGAGCAGCAGGGCGACGGCAACCTCGCGCTGGTCGATCAGTTCGGCGATTCCAGCCAGGCCGTGCTGCTGCAGACCGGCGCCGACAACTTCGCGACCGTGACCCAGGCAGGCTTTGCCGACTACGCCAGCGTCAGCCAGACCGGCAGCAACAACACCGCGATCGTTACCCAGCAGTAATCGCGTCCATCGGCCGATTCGGTCGGAAAGCCAGGCCCCACGCAGGCCTGGCTTTTTTATGTGCCATCGGAAAGCACCCTGCTGGTGCACTGCACGCACCTCAGGCTCTCGAGCGGCGCATCCGCAGACAGGGCTTTGCACTCGACCCGCCTAAACTCGCCACCCTTTCTGTATACAAAAATCCCAGGTTAACTGTCTGAGAGCGCCTAGAATCCAGGGATTGGTGACACAGCGCGCTGCGCCACAGCTGATCAATTCGCGAGCTCTGCCTTACGCGGAACAAGAACTGCATACAAAAAATCCACAGTCTTGCTCAGAGCGCCCTCCCATGAACCATGACGATTTCCAGATCAAGCAGATCGATCCCAGCCTGTACAACGCCGATCTCGCGCCACTTGCCCCGGCTGAGCGCAAATGGGGCTGGTTCGAGATATTCAATGTGTGGTCCAACGACATCCAGAGCCTGTTCGGCTACACCCTCGCAGCCACGCTATTCATCAGTTACGGCCTCAATGGCTGGGCGGTCCTGGCGGGCATCGTGCTGGCCGGTTTCATCGTCATGGGCCTGGTGCAACTCACCGGCAAGCCCAGCGTGAAGTACGGCATTCCGTTCCCGGTGATGGCGCGGGCGAGCATGGGGGTACGCGGCGCGAATTTCCCGGCGGTGGTACGCGGCATCGTCGCGATCTTCTGGTACGGCGTGCAGACCTATTTCGCCTCGACCGCGGTGGCCCTGTTGCTGCGGACACTGCTCGGCAGCGAGCCACAGGCCGCCACGCTGCTCGGCCTGACGGCCATCGACTGGGCCGCCTACGTGATCGTCTGCGTGTTTCAGGTGGCGCTGTTCGTCCGTGGCGTCGACTGGGTAACGCGCTTTCTCAACTGGGCCGGCCCGCTGGTCTATCTGGTGATGATCGTGCTGATGATCGCCATCTGGTATCAGGCCGGCCCGAGCCTGCTCGGCGCCCTCGGTGACATCTTCAGCGGCAGCGGAGAGCACGCCGGCGGACCGATCGCCGCGTTCGCCGCGGTGGTCGGCACCATGGTCGCCTACTTCGCCGCCGTGGTGATCAACTACGGTGACTTCGCCCGTTTCGTGAAGAGCGAACGGCAGATGCGCATCGGCAATTTCCTCGGTCTGCCGGTGAGCCTGGCGATCTTCTCGCTGATCGCGCTGGTGATCACCGCCGGGACCGTGGTGGTGTTCGGCGAAACGCTGACCAACCCCACCGACATCGTCGCGCGCATCGACAACGTGACCCTGACGGTGGTGGCCGCCATCACCTTCTTTGCCGCCACGGTCGGCATCAACCTGGTCGCCAACTTCATCCCGCCGGCCTACGACATCGCCAACCTGGCACCGGCCAAGATCAGCGCGCGTACCGGCGGTTTCATTACCGCGGCCATCGCCTTCTTTATCGGCGCGCTGTGGGTAGCCTTCATCAGCGAAGTGGGTATCGCCGCCTTCGTCGATACGCTGGGCGCGGTGCTGGCGCCGCTGTACGGCGTCATCGTCGCCGACTACTACCTGGTTCGCCGCCAACGCCTCGATCTGCAGCAGCTGTTCTCTGCCGAACGCAGCGGGATCTATCACTTCAATGCCGGCTGGAACCGCAAGGCCATGATCGCCTTCGGCGTCAGCGCTTTGTTCTCCGTGGCCTCGGTGTGGGTGCCGGGCCTGGAGAGCCTGTCCGGCTTCGCCTGGCTGCTCGGCGCGCTGTTCGGCGGCGTGCTGCACTACGGACTGATGCGTAACCAGTCGTTGCTCGCTCGGGCGGTGCAACCCGCTCCGCTCGGCTGACCGGCGCCTGCTGCAGAGGTCGGCCATGTTAAAGTGGCCGGCCTTTTTACGTCGCTCAGGGCCTGCAGATGGTGCGATCCATCCTCGACGACCTGCTCACCGTCCAGCGCATCAGCGCCGTCCCGGCCATCCTGCAAGTCGTCAGCGAAACAACCGGATTGCGCTTCGCTGCGGTCGCTCGGGTTACCGAAAATTCCTGGACGGCCTGCGCCGTGCTCGACCGCATCGAGTTCGGCCTGAAGGTTGGCGGTGAACTCGACGTGACCACCACGCTGTGCAGCGAAATCCACGCTTCGCAGCAGCCGATCATCATCAGCCAGGTGAGCGCCGACCCCGATTACTGCAACCATCACACGCCGCAGATGTATGGCTTCGAAAGCTATATCTCGGTGCCGGTGCTGCGCGCCGACGGCAGTTTCTTCGGTACGCTCTGTGCGCTCGATCCGCTGCCACGCGACCTGTCCAGCCCGGCAACGCGCGCAATGTTCGAATCCTTCGCGCGCCTGCTGACCCTGCAGATCGAAGCCGAGGAGCAGCAGCAGGCCACACGTGCGGCGCTGGCCGACGAACGCACCACTGGCCACCAGCGCGAGCAGTTCATCGCCCTGCTCGGCCATGACCTGCGCACTCCGCTGGCCTCGATCCAGGCGGCCAGCGATCTGCTGGTCCGGCGCTCGACGGAACGCGGCACGCAACAGCTTGCCGAGCATGTACGCGCCTCCAGCCAGCGCGCTTCGCGCATGGTCGACGACCTGCTGGACTTCGCCCGCGGCCAGCTGGGCAATGGCATCCCACTGAACTGGACCGCAACAGCCAACCTGCACCTCACCCTGCTGCAGGTGGTCAACGAGCTGCGCACCGCTCATCCACGCCGGGTGCTGCCCGAGCAATTGCCGCAGCTGCCGATTTTCGAATGCGACCCGGACCGGATCGCCCAGTTGTTGGCCAACCTGATCACCAACGCGCTGCACCATGGCGCCAGTACCGGTCCGGTGATCGTGAAAGCCGAGGTGGTTGACGAGCATTTCCAGCTGGCGGTGCACAACCGCGGCACGCCAATCCCACCTGAACGGCTGGAACAACTGTTCCATGCCTATTCCCAGGAAGACGACACCTCGCGCAACGGGCTTGGACTCGGGCTTTTCATTGTCGACCAGGTAGCGAAAGCTCATGGCGGCGGCATGCAGGTGAGCTCCAGCGCCGAGGCCGGTACCACCTTCACCTTCCGCATGCCGCTCAACCGCACCTGATCAACGCAGCTGGCTGTCCTTGCTGCCACGGCGGTTGTAGCCGCTGAACCTGGCGTCTTCCTTGTCCTGCTCGGCCTGGCACTTGATGCACAGCCTGACGCCAGGCACCGCCTGGCGCCGCGCTTCGGGAATGGCCGCGCCGCACTCCTCGCAATGCTTGAGGCTCTCGCCGCGGGCGAGCTTGCTGCGGGCGCGCTGCACCGCGTCTTCGACGGTACTGTCGATCTGCTCCTGGACGGCACCGTCACCTGCCCAACCTGTCGCCATTGCTCACCTCCCGCATCGCTCGATGCTGTTCTGCTTTGGAGTCATTGCGCGGGCGGATGCTCATCCCAGGCGATACCGCCCATCGAATGACGCCGGGCAATCGACGGATGGCGCTGCCCGAGCGACACAGTCGCCTATCCTGCCCCGGTTCACGCCGACGGCTCAGCGCCTCGGGCATTTGCGAACCGGCAGGGCAGCCAGCATGAAGCGCATCTTACCGATCATAACCAGCCTGCTCCTGGCAGCGGGCTGCGCCAGCGAACCACAGGTGCTCGAGCGCGAACTGGGCACCTTCGACCTCAAACTGGGCACTGAGCCCGCCCGCAGCATGGCTCAGGGGCTGGTGCAACCGAGCACCGGCAACGCGTTCCATGGCGGACTCGATCTCACGCATGCCAGCGGGCTATATGTCGGGCAGTGGTCCCCCAGCGTCGGGTTGGTCGACGGTAGGCAACTCGAGGTGAATTCCTATCTCGGCTATGCGCAGCAGAACGATCATGACCAACTCGGCTACGAGATCGGCCTGATGCGCTACAGCTTTCCGGAACTGCCCGAATGGGATCGTCACGAATACTACGGTGGCCTGACGCTGGGCGACCGCCGCCTCGGCGCGGCGATGAACAGCGCCGCCGGGCGTACCGACAGCACGCTTTATCTGGACCTGGGCACGGTGACGCCTTTCGCCGTCGGCGTCCGCGTGAAGTACTCAAGCCACGCGCTGGCCGCACCGCAGTATCTCGGCGGTGGTGACAGCGTGGACCTGTTCAGCGACTGGTCGCTCGACCTCTCGCGGCCCTGGCTGGGCCTGCAGCTGAACCTGTCCTACAGTGACTCCAGCCTGAGCGGCCAGGCGTGCAGCGCCTACTCGGGACAGAACCAGCGTTGCGACGGGCTGCTCACTTTCCGCGCCGAGCGTCAGCTGTTCTGAGCGCGCCTCATTCCTTGACCTGCATGTACTCCTCGGCCCAGACGACGTACTCGTCCGCGGTGGAGTACTTGACCGACAGCTGCGAAGCGTTCAGGTCCAGCGCATCGACCTGGCGCTGCTCGCGCAGGCAGTCGTAGGTCGCCTTGATCGCCGCGAAGTAGGCCGCGTGGCCGTTGACCACGATGCGCACGCCGAGCGCCGCCAGCCGCGCGTTGTCGCGCAGGTTGGGGTTGCCGTAGGTGACCAGCATCAGCGGCTTGCTGAGCTGGCTGGCGATGCTTTCCAGGTGGTCGAAGTCCTCGATGCCGACCAGGCAGATGGCGTCGGCACCGGCCTTCTCGTAGGCCTGGGCGCGGGCGATGACTTCCTCGAAGCCGATCACGCCGGCATTGGTCCGGCCGATGATGGCCATTTCCGGATCGACCCGCGCCTCCAGCGCCGCACGGATCTTGCCGACCGCCTCGAACATGCCGATGAGGTCGGTGGAGCGGCGGCCGAATTTGGGCGGCAGCAGGGTGTCCTCGATGGTCAGCGCGGAAATTCCGGCGCGCTCCAGTTCGGAGACGGTGCGCATCACGTTCAGCGCATTGCCGTAGCCATGGTCGGCGTCGGCCAGTACCGGCAGCTGGGCGACGCGGCAGATGCGCGTGGCCTGCTCGACGAACTCGCTCAAGGTGATGAGGTTGAAGTCCGGCGCGGCGAGGACCTGCAGCGAGGCCACCGAGCCGCCGAGGATGCCCACTTCGAAACCGAGGTCGGCGGCGATGCGCGCGGACATCGGGTCGAACACCGAGGCGGTGTGGAAGCAGCGGTCGGCGTTCAGCAGCTCGCGAAAGTTGCGGCGCAGGTCGTGATGAGAGAGTCGCGGCATATAGGCTCCATGGGTGCACGCAAGGGTCGATTCGCCCTGTCTTTTCATTTCAGTGTTGTTGAGAAGCTGCCTGGTCGGCCGAATGGCACATTTTCGCCGTTTATCCCTCGGCCGGCCCCTGGCGGCGCTGCACATAAGCCATGCACAGGCCGCTGGCGATGATCACCGCCATGCCAATCAGCGCCCCGGCATCCGGCGCGTGATCGAAGGCGACATAGCCGACCACCCCGGCAAACACGATCTGCCCGTAGGTGAACGGCGCCAGGGTCGCCGCGCTGGCGAAGCGGAAGGCATTGGTCAGCAGCAGGTGGCCGAGCATCGCCATGCCGCCGAGCGCGCCCATCAGCAGCGCGTCGTGCAGCGTTGGCGTCCGCCAGTTGAAGACCACCAATACGCTCAGGGTCACGCAGCCGACCAGGCTGGTCAGGTAGTTGCTGGTCACCGGATGGTCGGTACCGGCCAGGCGCCGGGTCACCAGCTGATACACGGTGAACGACAGGGCCGCGCCGAAGGGCAGCAGCACCGCCGGGGTGAACAGCGCCGAACCGGGCCGCACGATGATCACCACCCCGAGCAGACCGAAGCCCACGGCCAGCCACTGACTGCGGCTGACCCGCTCGCCCAGCAGCGCCGAGGCGATGGTCACCAGCACCGGGGTCAGAAAGATCACCGCAGTGGCTTCGGCCAGCGGAATGAAATGCAGGCCGTTGATGAACAGCAGGCTGACGCTGACCAGGCTCAACCCGCGCAGCAACTGTGGCCACGGGCGCAGGGTGCGAAACACGCGCTGGCCCATGCGCGGCACGAACAGCGCCGTCATCAGCACCGTCTGCGCCACGTAGCGGGCCCAGATGACCAGAAAAACCGGGTAGATCTCCGAAAGGTGTTTGGCCAACCCGTCATGGCTGGCCAGCAGCAGACCCGACAGCAGTATCAGCAGAACGCCATAGAGCGGGTGGTGATGATCGTTCAACGCTCGCCTCACTTGTTAGCAGACTAAGCATTATGCCTGCCAAGGCCTGCGGATGCTCCATCAATCGGCTGACTGGTGCTGCCACGGCGACGAGCCGGCTGGCCAGTTGACACCGTCTGACCGCGGACCTGTACACCCGCCCCGGCAGGCCGTCCGCTGGCGAGCAAAACACCGCCGTTTCGCGTATGATCGCCGGCTTTTGCCGAGCCGCGCGGCGTTTCGCGGCGTTCGAGTGTAGTCGTGATGTACCAGTTGAGAGCGATGCAGGAGCGCGATATCCCTGCCATCCTGGCGATCCAGGAAGAATCCTATGCTGCCGAGGTACTGGAAGACGAAGCGGTGATCCGCTCGCGCCTGGCGGCCTGCCCGCACCTGGCCTGGGTAGCCGAGGACGTCGAGGGGGTCTGCGGCTACCTGTTCGCCTACCCGTCGCGGCTGGGCAAGGTCACGCCGCTGGACGGTGAATTCCACAGTGACGGTGAAGCCGATTGTCTGTACCTGCATGATCTGGCCGTGGCCCGTCGCGCCGCCGGTCGCGGCATCGGTCCGGCGCTGGTACGCCACAACCTGAAGCAGGCCAGCAGCATCAGGCTGCGCTATTCGGCGCTGGTCTCGGTACAGGATTCGACCGGCTTCTGGTCGCGCCTGGGCTACCAGGCCCATGACGAACTCGAGCCGCCACAGGCCGGCAACCTGGCTAGCTATCAGATCCCGGCGGTGTACATGGTGCGCAGCCTGCACCAGTAAGGCGCACGCCTGCGCCACGACCGTACCGCGCGCACCGTAACGGTGCGCGACAGGCCCCAATATCTGGCACAAAGATCCCTGTAGCCGCCACCAGCCCTGTCCGGACGCCCGATTGGCAAGCCCCTTGCTCTGCTTCGGCAAACGATCCGACCGGAACATTTGCAATGCTGGTGATTCGCCAACGCATCGTGGCCCGCCCTGAATGGCAGGCCGAACTCGAACTGACCTACGACGCGCGCAGCAAGAGTCGCCTGCGCTGCTTCAGCAGCAGCGGCGAAGACGTCGGCCTGTTTCTCGAACGCGG
>DNMQ01000089.1 GCA_003488145.1 Pseudomonas sp. | reverse complement strand
CTCGATGAAGTCGCCGAGCAGCACCTTGACCAGTTCCAGCCGCGTCAGCTCCTCGTCCTGCCACTGCATGTCGGGGTAATCCATCGAGCCGGAGACGTCCACTGCCAGCAGCAGATCGCGGCCGCTGGTGGGCAGCGGCAGCGGTTCACCCAGCCACTGGGGGCGTGCTGCGGCGAACAGCAGCAACAGCCAGATGGTCAGGTAGGGCAGTTGCTGGCGCCAGGCAGGCAGGGCGACACGCGCGCGCCGGCCGGACAGCTGCTGCAGTTCGTCGAGGAAGCTGACCTTCAGCGCGGCTTCGCCGCTATCGGCAGGCGGCAGCAGTGCGCGCAGCAGCCAGGGCAGCGGCAGCAGCAGGAAGACCCAGGGCCAGGCCAGTTCAAACATGCTTGCGGATCCAGATGTCGACGGCCTGTTCGAGCCCGTCGATTGCCTTGTCGTCGAGGCGGCACTCGGCCCGGTAGGCACCTTCGACAAGAATCATCCAGCGGGTCAGCCCGGCGGCCGGGCAGCGGTTGTCGAGAAAGGCCAGCCACGCACGCCCACTGAGTGTGTGCGGGTGGTCGTTGGGATAACGAATGCGGCAGAGTCGCTTGAGCAGCCCATTGAGTTGTTGCAGCCACTGGCTGGCCGGTTGCCCGCCGTAGGGTTTGCTCAAGCGCGAAAGCTCGATGAGCGCCTCCTGACGCTGCGGCTCCAGCGGTGGCTCCGGCTGCACATGGGGCTTGCGCCTGAGCAGCCGGTGACGAAGTCGCCAGAGCAAGCCAAGCGCCATCAGCAGCACCAGGCCGAGCAGCCACCAGCCCGGCGCTGGAGGCCACCAGCTGATCGGCTCGGGGGTGATCAGCGGAGCGAGTTGATCGAGCGGATTCATCGCCGTGCGCTCGGATGGCGGACGCTCAGGTGCTCGCGCAACTGCTCGACCAGATCGTGCTGGGTATCCAGCGGCATCAGCGGCACCCGCAGACGATCGGCCAGGCGCTGCCAGCGGGCGCCGCGCGCCTCGCCCAAGTCGCGGTAACGCTGACGCAGATCCGCATCCTGGGTATCCAGTTCAAGCCGCGCATTGCCTTCGCTGAAGCGCAGCAGGCCGGCTGCGGGCAGGGCGTGATCCAGCGGATCGAACAGTGGCAGCAACAGCAGATCGACATGGCGCGCGAGCAGGCTGAGCTGCTGCTCGGCGGCATCGGTGAGGGTGCGCTCGTCGCAGAGAATCACCGACAGACTGCCCGGACGCAGCACTTCCCGTGCCCGGCGCAGGGCCATGCTGAAAGCGTCGGGGTCGATCGGGTTGTCTGGCTGCAGGCGATTGTTGGCGCGGGTGACGCGATCCAGCAGCTGCAGCAGGCTCTGCTTGCTGCGCCGTGGCTTGATTTCCTGNNCCGAACACCAGCCCGCCGACGCGATCATTGTGGCTGAGCGCCGCCCAGCCGATCAGGCTCGCCGCCTGCGCCGCCAGCACCGACTTGAACAGTCGGCCGCTGCCGAAGAACAGTCGCGGGCTCTGCTCGACCACGATATAGATCGGCCGCTCGCGTTCTTCATGGAACAGCTTGGTGTGCGGCTCCTGGGTGCGTGCGGTGACGCGCCAGTCGATGGTGCGCACGTCGTCACCGGGCTGATAGATACGAACCTGGTCGAAATCCACGCCGCGCCCGCGCAGCTTGGAATGGTGCAGACCTACCAGCGGACTGCGGCGATGCGGTGTAGAAAACAGCGGCACTTCACGGACGCGATGACGCATATCGATGAGTTCGGCCAGGCTCACACGGATACCGGAGCCCTGCTCGGTTGGCTGCCCGGCGGCGGAAGCCTGCGGTTGCATCAGGCCACCGCTACCACGTCGAGAATGCGCTGGATGACCCGGTCCTGATCAATGCCGGCGGCTTCTGCCTCGAAGGAGAGAATCAGGCGGTGACGCAGTACATCGAAAAGCATCGCCTGTATGTCCTCGGGGCTGACGAAATCGCGTCCGGCCAGCCAGGCATGGGCACGGGCGCAGCGATCCAGCGAGATCGAACCGCGCGGACTCGCACCATAGGCTATCCATTCGGCCAGTTCGGCATCGAACTTGGCCGGGGTACGCGTGGCCATGACCAGCTGCACCAGGTATTCCTCCACCGCGTCGGCCATGTACAGGCCGAGGATGTCCTTGCGTGCGGCGAAGATCGCCTGCTGGCTGACCCGATGTTCCGGCGCCGCCTCGCCATTGATCGCCTCGCCACGGGCTTGCTGCAGGATGCGTCGTTCCACCGAGGCGTCGGGGAAGCCGATCTTCACGTGCAGCAGGAAGCGGTCGAGCTGTGCTTCGGGCAGGGGGTAGGTGCCTTCCTGCTCGATGGGGTTCTGCGTCGCCATCACCAGGAACAGCGGCGGCAGGTCGTAGGTGCTGCGACCAACGCTGACCTGGCGCTCGGCCATGGCTTCGAGCAGCGCCGATTGCACCTTGGCCGGCGCCCGGTTGATTTCGTCGGCCAGTACCAGGTTGTGGAAGATCGGCCCCTGCTGGAACACGAAGCTACCGGTCTCCGGTCGATAGATCTCGGTGCCGGTGATGTCGGCGGGCAGCAGGTCGGGAGTGAACTGGATTCGATGGAATTCCGCCTCCAGGCCTTCGGCGAGCTCCTTGATGGCGCGGGTTTTGGCCAGACCCGGCGCGCCTTCGACGAGCATGTGCCCGTCGGCGAGCAGGGCGATCAGCAGNNCTTTACTGCATTAACCCTCGACTAGACTAACCTTGAACCTTCGTCCTGTGCCGTCAGTCACTACCGACGTCTCTTTCCCCAGCAAGCCAAGCGGAGCCATACATGGCGTTCTTCTCAGCGGCCAGCAAGGCCGACTTTCAGCAGCAATTGCAGACAGCGTTAGCGCAACACGTAGACCCGAAAATCCTGCCGCAATTGAGTCTGTTCGCCGAACAGTTCTTCGGCATCGTCGCGCTGCCAGAACTCACCGAACGGCGCATGAGCGATCTGGTCGGCTCGACACTGGCCAGCTGGCGCCTGCTGGAGCGCTTCGATCCCGCCAAACCCGAGGTGCAGGTATTCAACCCCGACTTCGAGAAGCATGGCTGGCAATCGACCCACAGCGTGGTCGAGGTGCTGCATCCGGACATGCCGTTTCTGGTCGACTCGGTGCGCATGGAGCTGACGCGCCGCGGCTACAGCATCCATACCCTGCAAACCAGCGTGCTGCAGGTTCGTCGCGGGGCCGACGGCAGCTTGTTGGAGCTGCTGCCCAAGGACGAGCGTGCCGCTGACAGCCACGCCGAATCGTTGATCTTCGTCGAGATCGATCGCTGCGCCAGCCCGACGGCCCTGCGCGAGCTTGAGCAGTCACTGCTGGGTGTGCTGGCTGATGTGCGTCAGGTGGTGGGTGACTTTGCGGCGATGAAGGGCAAGGCGGTCGAGCTGCAAGGGCGTCTGGAGCAGGTCAACCTGAGCATCGACGGCGACGAGCTGGACGAGATCCGCGACTTCATGCGGTGGCTGGCGGACGACCATTTCACCTTCCTCGGCTACGAAGAGTTCTCCGTGCAGGAACAGGCCGACGGCGGGCGCATCGTCTATGACGAAAGCTCGCTGCTGGGTCTGTCGCGCAGCATGCGCACCGGGCTTTCCGAGGAAGAGCAATCGCTCACCGGCCAATCGGTCAGCTACCTGCGTGAGCCGCTGCTGCTGTCGTTCGCCAAGGCGGCCATGCCCAGCCGCGTGCACCGTCCGGCTTACCCGGACTTCGTCTCGGTGCGTGAATTTGATGACGAGGGGCGGGTGGTTCGCGAATGCCGCTTCCTCGGCCTGTTCACCTCGTCGGTCTACACCCAGAGCGTGCGACGCATCCCGTTCATCCGCCGCAAGGTCGAGACGGTGGTGCAGCGCGCCAATTTCGGCAGCTCCGCGCATCTGGCCAAGGAGCTGGTGCAGGTTCTCGAGGTGCTGCCGCGTGACGAGCTGTTCCAGGCGCCGATCGACGAGCTGTTCGAAAACGCCATCGCCATCGTGCAGATCCAGGAACGCAATCGGCTGCGGCTGTTCCTGCGTTTCGACCCCTATCGGCGTTTTTGCTACTGCCTGGTGTACGTGCCGCGTGACAGCTACTCCACCGAGACACGGCTGAAAATCCAGCAGGTGCTGCAGGAGCGGCTCGAAGCCAGCGACTGCGAGTTCTCCACCTATTTCTCCGAATCGGTGCTGACGCGCGTGCAGTTCATCCTGCGTCTAGACCCCAGTCGCGCGCTGCAGGTGGATACGGTCCGTCTGGAGCAGGAGGTGCTGCAGGCCTGCCGCACCTGGCAGGACGACTACCAGAGCCTGGTGGTCGAGCGCTTCGGCGAGGCCAGGGGCACCCATCTGCTCAGCGAGTTTCCGAAAGGTTTCCCGGCCGGCTACCGCGAGCGCTTCTCGCCGCAATCGGCCACCGTCGACATGCAGCATGTGCTCGACCTCAGCGAGGAACGCCCGCTGGTGATGAGCTTCTATCAGCCGATCACGGCTGAAGAGAACCGCCTGCACTGCAAGCTCTACCACCTGAATACACCGCTGCCGCTGTCGGACATCCTGCCGATCATGGAGAACCTGGGGCTGCGGGTGCTCGGCGAGTTTCCGTTCCGGTTGCGTGACCGCAGCGGCCGCGAGTACTGGATACACGACTTCGCCTTCACTTATGCCGAAGGTCTGGAAATCGACCTGCTGGAGATCAACGAGGCGCTGCAGGATGCGTTCATCCATATCTACGGCGGCTTTGCCGAGAACGATGGATTCAACCGTCTGGTGCTGACCGCCGGGTTGGCCTGGCGGGAAGTGGCGCTGCTGCGCGCCTATGCGCGCTATCTCAAGCAGATTCGCATGGGCTTCGACCTTGGCTATATTGCCAGCGCGCTGCTCAACCACACGGATATCGCCCGCGAGCTGGTGCGGCTGTTCAAGATGCGCTTCTACCTGGCGCGCAAGCTCGGTGACGAGGATCTGGCAGACAAGCAGCAACGGCTGGAACAGGCGATTCTCACAGCGCTTGATGAGGTGGCGGTACTCAACGAGGACCGGATTCTGCGGCGCTATCTGGCGCTGATTCAGGCCACCCTGCGAACCAACTTCTATCAGCCGGATGCCAACGGCAAACCCAAGTCGTATTTCAGCTTCAAGCTCGATCCGCGCTCGATCCCGGAGATGCCGCGCCCGGCACCGATGTACGAGATATTCGTCTATTCGCCACGGGTCGAGGGCGTTCACCTGCGCGGCGGCAAGGTGGCGCGTGGCGGGTTGCGCTGGTCCGACCGTGAAGAGGACTACCGCACCGAAGTGCTCGGCCTGGTCAAGGCGCAGCAGGTGAAGAATGCGGTGATCGTTCCCGGCGGCGCGAAAGGCGGTTTCGTGCCGCGTCGTCTGCCTACCAGTGGCACGCGGGATGATATTCAGGCCGAAGCGATCGCCTGCTATCGCATTTTCATCAGTGGCCTGCTCGACATCACCGATAACCTGCATGAAGGCCAGGTCGTTCCGCCCGCCAATGTACTGCGCTATGACGGTGACGATCCCTATCTGGTGGTCGCTGCGGACAAGGGCACAGCGAGCTTTTCGGACATCGCCAACGGCATCGCCGCCGAATACGACTTCTGGCTCGGCGACGCCTTTGCCTCGGGCGGCTCGGCAGGCTACGACCACAAGAAGATGGGCATCACCGCGCGCGGCGCCTGGGTTTCGGTGCAGCGGCACTTCCGTGAGCGCGGCATCAACGTGCAGACCGACGTGATCAGCGTCATCGGCATCGGTGACATGGCTGGCGATGTGTTCGGCAACGGTCTGCTGATGTCCGAAACCCTGCAGCTGGTGGCCGCGTTCAACCATCTGCATATTTTCATCGACCCCAATCCCGATCCTGCGCGCAGTTTCATCGAGCGCAAGCGCCTGTTCGACCTGCCGCGCTCGTCATGGACCGATTACGACGTGTCGCTGATCTCGGAAGGCGGTGGCATCTTCCCGCGTTCGGCCAAGCGAGTCGCGATCACGCCACAGATGAAAGAGCGCTTCGCCATCGAGGCAGATCAGCTGACTCCAGCCGAGCTGATCCACGCGCTGCTCAAGGCACCGGTGGACCTGCTATGGAATGGCGGTATCGGTACCTATGTGAAGAGCGGTGGCGAAAGCCACGCCGAAGTCGGCGACAAGGCCAACGATGCGGTGCGGGTCAATGGTGCCGATCTGCGCGCCAAGGTGGTGGGCGAGGGCGGCAACCTCGGCATGACCCAGCTGGGGCGCGTCGAGTACGCGCTGCATGGCGGATCGAGCAATACCGACTTCATCGACAATGCCGGCGGCGTCGATTGCTCGGATCATGAAGTGAACATCAAGATCCTGCTCAATGAGGTGGTCAGCGCCGGTGACATGACCGCCAAGCAGCGCGATCAACTGCTGTTCGAAATGACCGACGCGGTGGCCGAGCTGGTGCTGCACAACAACTACAAGCAGACCCAGGCG
>DNMQ01000090.1 GCA_003488145.1 Pseudomonas sp. | reverse complement strand
CGCTACGCCCTTTTCCGCTGGAGCCAGGAATTCGCCGCCTTGCCCGGTTTTCCTTCCGATCAAAGACCGCACTGGAGTCTCGCGCCGGGCGCTTCGGTGCTGCTGCTGCGCCAGGCCGACAGCGGCTTGCAGCTGGACCGGGTGCGCTGGGGGCTGACGCCTGCCTGGCTGACTGACCTGACCCGCACGCCGGCCCAGGCCCGGGCCGAAACCCTGGCCGAGCAGCCCATGTTCCGCGAAGCCTTTCGCCTGCGTCGCGGTCTGTTGCCGGCCAACGGCTTCTATGAGTGGCGCGGCTCGGCCCGCAAGCGCCCGTACTGGATGACTTGCGATGGCTCGCTTGCCTATTTCGCGGCGCTCTGGGAAGCCTATCCGGTGCAGGGGCACACCTATCTCAGCGCAGCCGTCGTGACTCAGCCGGCGGTGACGCTACGCCGGCCATTGATCCTCGATGAGGCCGGACAGGCGGCCTGGCTCGACCCCGCCACGCCGCTCGAAGCGCTGCAGCAGTTGCTGCTGCAGCCGAGCCCGGCACTGCGCGAACGGCCACTGGCGACGTTGGTCAACGATCCGCGCCTCGATGCCCCCGAATGCCTCACCCCGGCTTGAGGTGGGGCCTTCGGAGCGTCTGCGTCAGACCTTGAACTGATTGATCAGCCGGCGCTGCTGCTCGGCCAGACGCGTCAGGCCGGCGCTCGCCTGGCTGGCTTCCTCGGCGCCGCCAGCGACGTCTTGGGCGACCTGACCGATGTTGGTGACGTTGCGGTTGATGTCTTCGGCCACCGCGCTCTGTTCCTCGGCGGCGCTGGCGATCTGGTTGTTCATGTCGTTGATCAGCGAAACCGCCTGGGTGATTGCCTGCAGCGCCTCGGCTGCCGCATCGGCCTGCTCGACGCTGCGCTGCGTGCGGCTCTGGCTCTGCTCCATCACCTGTACCACGTCCCGCGTGCCGTTCTGCAGCTGCTGGATCATCTGCTGGATCTCACCGGTGGCCTGCTGCGTCTTCTGCGCCAGGTTGCGGACCTCGTCGGCCACGACGGCGAAGCCGCGTCCCTGCTCGCCGGCGCGGGCCGCCTCGATTGCCGCGTTGAGGGCGAGCAGGTTGGTTTGCTCGGCAATGCTGCGAATGGTCACCAGGATGGCGTCGATGTTCTCGCTGTCGCGGGCCAGCGTCTGCACCACCTCCACCGCGCGGCCGATCTCGTCGGCCAGTTCGGTGATGGTCGAGCCGGTGTCCTGCACGATGTGCCGGCCCTGATTGGCCGCACGATCGGCATTGTTGGCGGCTTCGGCGGCCTGGGTCGCGTTGCGCGCCACGTCCTGGGCGGTGGCGGTCATTTCGTGCACGGCAGTGGCCACCAGCTCGATTTCCGCCAGCTGGGTCTGCACGCCCTTGTCGGTGCGGATGGCGATGTCGGCGGTGTGCTCGGAGGCATCGCTCACTTTCTGCACCGAGCTGACGACCTCGCCGATCATGCCCTGCAGGCGCGCGAGGAAGGCGTTGAAACCGGCGGCGATTTGGCCTAGCTCGTTGCTACTGTCGATGTTCAGGCGCTGGGTCAGGTCGCCTTCGCCCTGGCCGATGTTGTCCAGCATGACCACCATTTCGCGCAGCGGGCGGGTGATGCGGCGGCTGATCAGCCAGATCGCCAGCAGACCGGCAAGGCCGATCAGCACACCGATGACGAGCATGGTGGCAAGGCTGCTGCGGCTTTCGTCGGCGAGGGCGACCATCAACTGGTCCAGCTCCTTCATCACCTCGGCGGTCGGCAGCTCCAGCATCAGCACCCAGCGGGCTTCGGTGCCGGCAAAGGAAAACGGCAGGAACAGCGCGACGCGGCCACGGGCCTGATCGATTCGATAGTGGGTCTGACCGGCCGGCAACTGCTTGACCAGTGCCTGCTCCTCGGCGTCGAGTATCTGTGCGGCGGGCTTGCCGATAAGGCTGGTGTCGCGGCTGTAGGCGGCAAGGCGGCCGTTGTTGGAGATCAGCGCGATCTGGCCGACGCCACCGTAGAGCTGGGCGTTGGCCTCGCTCAGCAGCTGTTGGATGAAGTCGACGCTGATGTCCGCGCCGACGATACCGTGGAACTTGCCCTCGATTATGATCGGCGCATTGAACGACGACAGCAGCGACGTCTTGCCATTCATCTCGTAGGGTGCTGGATCGCCTACGCAGGGCTTGAGCTGCTCGCGCGGGCAGAGGTAGTACTCGCCGGCGCGCACGCCGGTTTCCAGCAGGCGGGTGTCCTCGATGTCGGTGAGCTTGTCGACCACCATCTGGCCGCTGGCGTCGCGGTAGATCCAGCTGGCGAAGCGGCCGTCGACCATGCCCGGGGCGTCGCCGCGGTACATGACGTCGTTGACGTCCACGCCGTTGGGCTCCCAGGCGATGTAGGTGCTGGTCAGATTGGGGTTATCGAGCAGGGTCTGTCGCGCCAGATTGATCAGCTCTTCGCGCGTCAGGTTGGCCATCGGCATCCCTTCGTCATCGCTGAGGCCGGTCAGGGTGTGTACTCGAGCGAGGCCGGTGGCGATCTGCAAGGGGGCCTGGAGTTGTGCCTGGATGCGGCTGACCTGGGTCTGGGCGAGGGCAGTGACGCGCTGCTCGACCATGCCGTCGATCAGCGAACGGGTCCGCTCCTCGACCAGCGCCTGGCTGCGCATTCCGGAAACCATCGCGTACAGCAGAAGTGCGGCGATCACGGCCAGGGTGCAGGCGCCGGCCAATGCGGCGAAGGCGGTCTGGATGGATCTGAACATGTGCGGAACTCCAATTGCGCAGCGGATAAGGAGGCTATCGGCAGGATTTGCTACAACTGCAGCGGTACGTTCGGTTGCCTGACAGGTGGGTCCGCGATAGGGTCTGTTCCCGTTTCNNAACGCCGCATCGCGCAAAAAACGGCCCGGCCCTGCGGGTTGCGCAGCAACGTGGCTTGCGACGAAACGGGAACAGACCCTAGGATACGGCGCAGGTTTTCCGGAGAGATTCGATGTTCAAGCCGCACAGATTGTCGCTGTTGGTCGCCGCTGCCGTGCTGGCGGGCTGTCAGGCCGTCAACACCACCAGTGGCGGCGCCGTAGGCGTCGACCGCAAGCAGTACATGTTCAGCATGCTGTCGACCGAGCAGGTCAACCAGATGTACGCCCAGTCCTATCAGGAGACGCTCAGTGCGGCGTCAAGCAAGGGTGTGCTGGAGAAAAACAGCGCAATCACCAAGCGGGTCAACGGTATTGCCCAGCGGCTGATCGCCAAGGTGCCGGTGTTCCGCCCCGATGCCGCGCAATGGAGCTGGGAGGTCAACGTCATCGACAGCCCGGAGCTTAACGCCAACTGCGGCCCGGGCGGCAAGATCATCTTCTACACCGGCCTGATCGAGAAGCTGAAGCTCACCGACGACGAGATCGCGGCCGTGATGGGCCACGAGATCGCCCACGCATTGCGCGAGCACGGTCGCGAAGCCATGTCCAAGGCCTATGGCGTGCAGATGGCGACCCAGCTGGGTTCGGCGATGGGCGTCGGCACCGGCGGCCTGCAACTGGCGAACATGGGTGTGGAATATCTGATGACGCTGCCCAATAGTCGCGGCAACGAGAACGAAGCGGATCTGATCGGCCTGGAGCTCGCGGCGCGCGCGGGCTACAACCCGAATGCGGCGATCACTCTGTGGGAGAAGATGGCTTCTGCCGGTGGTTCGGCACCGCCCGAGTTCATGAGTACGCACCCGTCGTCCACCACCCGCACCGCGGCGTTGAAGACGAATATTCCGAAAGTGATGCCGCTCTACGAACAGGCCCGCAGCGGCCGTTGAGCGATGACCTGTCGCCGGCCGTTCAGGCCGGCGACAGCAGCGTCGAAAGGGGTGTCTCGATACCCAGTTGCTGATGCACGCCTTCGAGGTCGATGAGTGTGTGGATTTCCTCGATATCGCCAGCCGGGTTCAGCGTCCAGACGCTCATCACGGCGATCGCGAGAATCTTGTCGGCGACCGAGTAGCCGAACAGCGGCGTCGCCAGCGTTCCCATCACAGTGCTTGAGGTGACCACCTTGTGGCCCTCGCAGATGCACTCATCCACCACCACTTCCAGATCCGGCATGGCCGTACGCACATTGCGCACGAGATCGGCGAAACCTGCGCTGTTCAGCGGCTGGCCAATGAATGAGCCCTTGTAGGCGAAATACTTGCTCTGCATCTGTTCGGAAAGGGCCAGGCGGCCCTTGTTCCAGCTCAGATCGATATGGTTGCAGACTCGTTTCTTGCGTCCATCCGCTGACATGCAGCCTGATCTCCTCGGGGGCGCTGATGTGCGCTGCGGTAGCGCACTCTATCAGCTCCCCGGTGGCGCAGATTTGCGCTGGGTATCAGCCTGAGACAATCGTGCTCATGGACAGCGCTTGATAGCCGGCGTACAGCGCGAGTGCGGCAAAGCCGGCCGCGGCGACCCGGCGGATCAGCGTCAACGGCAGGCGGTCGGCGGCGAAGTGGCTGATTAGCACCACCGGAACGTTGGCCAGCAGCATGCCGACCGTGGTGCCGAGGATGACCAGAATGAATTCCGGATACTGTGCGGCGAGCATCACCGTCGCGACCTGGGTCTTGTCGCCCATCTCGGCAATGAAGAAGGCGATCGTTGTCGCGACGAAGGGGCCGTAGGCGCGGCCCATCTTGGCGTCGTCGTCATCCAGTTTGTCCGGCACCAGCGTCCACAGCGCGACCGCGGCGAAGCTTGCCGCCAGTATCCAGCTCAGCGCCACCGGCGAAAGCAGGCTCGATACCCAGCTGCCGACCGCGCCGGCAGCGGCATGGTTGGCCAGCGTGGCGACGACGATGCCCCAGATGATCGGCCACGGTCGCCGATAACGCGCCGCCAGCAGCAGCGCGAGCAACTGCGTCTTGTCGCCGATTTCAGCGAGCGCAACGATCAGGGTGGGGACGAAAAACGATTCCAAGCGGCATTCCTTTAGGGCGGGTCGACAGATTCACCATGACATGCGCAGCCTGCCCGCCCGGGTCAGGTGTACATGTCATGGGTCTTGTCAAACCGGGGCCGGGCGTATGGCTACGCTCTGGCCGGTCGCATGCGCCATGGTCTGCGGACCAAGTGTGTTGACGCATGCCGGACGAGCGGGGCGCTCGTCGGAGACTACTCCCCCAAGGACGGCGGCGAGTTTGCCGCA
>DNMQ01000092.1:1802-2915 GCA_003488145.1 Pseudomonas sp. | reverse complement strand
GCATCAGCAATCCAGCGGATTGCGCTTCTCGGGGTCGATACCGAACTCGGTGATGGCATTGGCCACCACGGTGCGTTCGATGGCGCCGCGATCGGCGAGTGCCTGCAGTGCCGCGACGGCAACCCAGCGGCGGTCGACTTCGAAGAAGTCACGCAGCTTGGCACGCGAGTCGCTGCGGCCGAAGCCGTCAGTGCCGAGCACCTGGTATTCGCGCGACGGCACCCACTGACGGATCTGGTCGGCGAACAGCTTCATGTAGTCGGTCGAGGCCACTACCGGGCCTTCGCGGCCTTCCAGACACTGCTCGACATAGCTCTTGCGCGGCTCCTCGGTCGGGTGCAGACGGTTCCAGCGGTCGACCGCCAGACCATCGCGGCGCAGCTCGTTGAAGCTGGTCACACTCCAGACGTCGGCGCCGACGCCCATCTTGGCGAGGATATCCACCGCAGCACGCACTTCACGCAGGATGGTGCCGGAACCCAGCAGCTGTACGCGGTGCTTGAAGTCGCCCTTGGCTTCTTCGAGCAGGTACATGCCCTTGATGATGCCGTCCTCGACACCCTGCGGCATGGCCGGCTGCTGGTAGTTCTCGTTCATCACGGTGATGTAGTAGTAGACGCTCTTCTGCAGCTCCATCATCTCGTGCATGCCGTGATGCATGATCACCGCGAGCTCGTAGCCGTAGGTGGGGTCGTAGCTGCGGCAGTTGGGGATGGTGCTGGCGAGGATGTGGCTATGGCCGTCCTCGTGCTGCAGGCCTTCGCCGTTCAGGGTGGTGCGTCCGGAGGTGCCACCGAGCAGGAAACCACGGGTCTGGGCATCGCCGGCCGCCCAAGCCAGGTCGCCAATCCGCTGGAAGCCGAACATCGAATAGAAGATGTAGACCGGCAGCATCGGCTGGTTGTAGTTGCTGTAGGCGGTACCCGCCGCGATGAATGAGGAGAAGGCACCCGCTTCGTTCAGGCCTTCCTGCAGGATTTGACCATCCTTTTCTTCGCGGTAATACATCACCTGGTCGCGGTCGACCGGCTCGTACAGCTGCCCCACCGGGGAGTAGATGCCCAGCTGACGGAACATGCCTTCCATGCCGAAGGTGCGCGCCTCGTCGGCGAG
>DNMQ01000092.1:0-1773 GCA_003488145.1 Pseudomonas sp. | reverse complement strand
CCGGAACCGTCGAGCACGGCTTTGAGGGTGTCCAATGGCGGCGTCGGGATGCTGAAGCTCTTCGGCCGGCGCTGCGGCAGCGAGCCACCGAGTTTCTCGCGGCACTTGCGCAGGTAGCGCATTTCGGCGCTGTCTTCGGCCGGGCGGTAGAACGGCAGTTCTTCGAGCTGCGAATCGTTGACCGGGATGTCGAAGCGATCGCGGAATTTCTTCAGGCTGTCGATATCGACCTTCTTGGTGTTGTGGGCGATGTTCTTCGCCTCACCGGCACCGGTGCCGTAGCCCTTGATGGTCTTGGCCAGGATGACCGTCGGCTGGCCCTTGTGGTTGACCGCCTGGTGGTAAGCGGCATAGACCTTGTACGGATCGTGGCCGCCGCGGTTGAGCTTCCAGACTTCCTCGTCGGACATGCTCTCGACACGCTTGAGCAGCTCAGGGTCGGCACCGAAGAAATGCTTGCGCACATAGGCGCCGTCTTTGGCCTTGTAGTTCTGGTATTCGCCGTCGATGGCTTCGTCCATGCGGCGCTGCATGCGGCCGTCTTCGTCGGCGGCGAACAGTGGGTCCCACAGGCGGCCCCAGACGACCTTGTTGACGTTCCAGTTGGCGCCTTTGAATACGCCTTCCAGCTCCTGGATGATCTTGCTGTTGCCGCGCACCGGGCCGTCCAGGCGCTGCAGGTTGCAGTTGATGACGAACACCAGGTTGTCGAGATTTTCACGGCCGGCCAGGGAAATGGCGCCGAGGGTTTCCGGCTCGTCGCACTCGCCGTCACCGATGAAGCACCAGACGCGCTGCTTGCCTTTCGGGATGAAGCCGCGGTTTTCCAGGTACTTCATGAAACGTGCCTGGTAGATCGCAGTGATCGGGCCGAGGCCCATGGACACGGTCGGGAACTGCCAGAAGTCTGGCATCAGGTGCGGGTGCGGGTAGCTCGACAGACCCTTGCCATCGACTTCCTGGCGGAAGTTGAGCATCTGCTCTTCGGTCAGGCGGCCTTCCAGGAAGGCACGGGCGTAAATGCCGGGGGAGGCGTGGCCCTGGTAGTAGATCAGGTCGCCGCCATGCTCTTCGGTCGGCGCCTGGAAGAAGTAGTTGAAGCCGATGTCGTAGAGCGTCGCGCTGGAGGCAAAGGTGGAAATGTGGCCGCCCAGGTCCGGATCCTTCAGATTCGCACGCATCACCATGGCCAGAGCATTCCAGCGGACCAGGGAGCGGATTCGACGCTCCATGAACAGGTCGCCGGGCATCTTGGCTTCACGGGTGACGGGGATGGTGTTGCGGTACGGCGTGGTGATGCCGTAGGGCAGCGGAGTACCGCTACGTGTGGCCAGTTCGCCCATCCGGGTCATCAGGTAGTGAGCGCGGTCTTCACCCTCGCGGTCGAGGACGGACTCGAGGGCGTCCAGCCATTCCTGGGTTTCGACGGGATCGAGATCTTGCATGGCTTGCTCCATGGCGGAAAGGCTTCCAGAATCGGTCGCCTGTTCGCTACCGGCTTTGTGGGCCGGTGCGTGTAATGTTCTTGGACGAGTGCCGGGGGTAGGGCCGGGCGTCTGTAGTTTTACTACAAAACGGCGCCGGGATCAGCCCCCTGAAATACTCTTTAGTAGTAAAACTACAGATCAGCGGCACTGGCATTTCCCTGTGAAAGGTACTTGCGAGGCTCTGAATCGCGCGGTCCATCGTATTCGCTGTTGTGAAGGAAACCTCAATGAGTCTGCCATCGCTGGTTGCATTGCCGCCCTCACTCCTGCCTTTTGTCAGTCGTGC
>DNMQ01000302.1 GCA_003488145.1 Pseudomonas sp. | reverse complement strand
CCAGTGGTGACCGAGCAGTGTTTCGAATTCCACGGCGTGGACAAGGACGACGCCATCGACTGGGTCTGTCAGGACAACGAGGCGGTGAAGAACTCCCGCCGCGAGCTCCGCGACAGTTGTCCCGACGGCCACTTCGGTGTCTGCACCGCGCCGATGACGGCAGAGACCCTGGCCAACGAACGTGCCACTGGCTCCCAGGCGAAGAGCGGTACCTTGCCCAGCCAGGTGGGCGGCGATGCGACGATCGTCACCTATCACTATCACGCCACTGATCGGGCCCAGGCCAAGATCGATTGCGAAAGCGCTGGCGGCAGCTGGTCGCAATAGCCTGTTGAGCAATCTTGGCTGACGGAGTCGAACCCCGACTGATTTGTTCAACCGCGCATGGACGGGGATAATCCCGCGCTTTGCATCGACGAGTGGTTGAACCATGAAGCTGAGACTGCTGAGCCTGTCCCTGATTGCTGTCCTGGCGCTGACTGGCTGCGACCGGGTCGACCCCAATTCCCCATTGGGCAAGCGCAAGGCGATCTACCAGGCGATGCTCGATACCAAGGAAGACCTTGGCGGCATGCTGCGCGGGCGCATCTCGTTCGACGGCGAAGGCTTCAGTGCAGGCGCGGCCAAGCTGGACGAGCTCTCGCGGCAGCCTTGGCAGCATTATCCTGATGTGAAGGAAGAGCAGAGCGATGCGCGTGACGACGTCTGGCAGCGTCAGGAGCGTTTCAAGGAGATGGCCCGCGAACTGGAAGCGACCACGGCCGCGCTGGTGAGCGTGACGACCTCCGCCCCGGTTACTGCACAAAGCGTGGCGCCGGCGTTCCAGCAGGTCGAGGATGCCTGTGAAGCCTGCCACAAGGAGTTCCGCGCCTACTAACGGCGCAGCGATTCGAGCTTTTCCCGCGACTTGGCCAGCTGATTGCGGCGCAGCTCGATCAGCTGGGCATCACCGGTGCCCAAGGCCTCACGTAGCAGCGTCTCGCGCCGCTCAACCTGGCGATTGGTGTGATCGTATTCGACCTGATGCGGGTGCAGGGCAACCACGCCCTGGCACTGCTCGGTCAGGCCCTGCAGTTCGCTGTCGAGTTGCGTCTGGCGCAGCTTGTCACCCAGCAGGCGCGCCTGCTGCAGCTGTTCGCGCAAGGCCTGGCGCTGGTCGTGGCACTGGCTATCGGCGTTGGGGGCCGCGCTAGCCAACGGGCTGATGGCGGTAGCGCCGATCAGCAGGGCAATCGGCCAATGTCGCAAAGACATGCCTCGCCTCCATAATTGTTATCCAGCACCTATCGACCGCGACATTCGGGGGAAAGTCCCTTCAGAACCCCGAAATACCGACAGCGCGCAGCCTGTGACGCAGCAGCTGCAGCTCCGGTGCATGAAAGAAGGTATGCAGCTGTTCCGCGCGTGCCTTGCCAACCCCCGGTTCCGCCTGCCATTGCGCCACGCTGCGTGCCGCCAGTACGTCCCAGTCGGGCTGCAGTGTGAGCGGCAGGTTGACCGGCATGCCGAGCGCCTTGAGCCATCGGCCCGCTGGCTTCTGTCGGGCGAGAGCGAAGCTCGCGACCAGCTTGCTGGCGCGCGCCTTGCCGATGCCAGGGACCTGTTGCAACGTCGCCGCGTCCAGCTCCAGCCAGGCGAGCAGATCGGGCAGCAGTCCGGCGTCCAGCAGGGCCTGCCAACTGCCTTGGCCTACCCCGGGAAGGCCAAGCCCCTGCTTGCCGCTCAGCCAGACCATACGGGCGATGAACTGCTGCTCACAGCCCGGTGCTGGCTGCCAGCAGCTGTGCGCGTGATACTGCGATGGGTCTGGTGCCGCGACCTCTGCCCGTTCGGTGCTGCGCCAGACCATCGAGTCCAGTTGCGGGATGCTATGCCCGGCGAGCGCAATTGCGACCTGGTCGCGGGGGCGCACATCCAGTTCGCGCCAGCGCTCCAGCGAGCCGAGGCTGAGCGTACGGATACGGCGATCATCGAGATGTACCGGTGCCAGCTGCAGCATGGGCGTGATGCGCCCGGTGCGACCGATGCGAAACTCCACGGCGCGGACCTCGGTCACCCCCTTGCGCAGCGGATGTTTCCAGGCCGCCGCCCAGTGCGGCTCTGCCTGCCAGCGCTCGGCAGGCGGGCGCGTGCCTTGCCGCAACACCACGCCGTCGGTGGCGAACGGCAGCGGTTGCCGATACCACTGTTCGCGCCAATGCTGCGCTTGCGCGGGACCCTGTAGCGGCAGACTGAACCGCTGACTGTCGCTGAACCCCATGGCGGCCAGCCGCTGCAGACGAAGGGTCATCTGCTCCGGCCCGTTCGGCCAGTCCCAGACGAACAGGCCGATCTGCGCCGCCGTATCGGTGTCCAGCCGGTTGCTGGCCATGGCGCCGGCAACACGGCCGCGCGCGCCAGCGCTGCCAAACTCCGCCTGCACATGCTGCTCCAGACGCCAGTAAAGTTCGCCCTGCAGTATCACCTCGCCAGGCGCTGCAAGTCGGGACGGAACCGCCGGCAGCTGCCGGACGTGGGCTGTCCAGTCCTGTCCGCTGTGACCATCGCCGCGGCTGATGGCCTGCTGCAGCACGCCGCCACGATAGACCAGGGTGACCGCTACGCCGTCCACCTTCGGCTGAATCCACAGGTCCTCGCGGCGCTCGATCCAGGCGGCGACCGCCTGTTCGTCGGCGAGCTTGGTCAGCCCGGTCTGCATTACCGGGTGCCGTACCGGGCCGCCGGCGCCTGCCAACGGCTCCGGAGCCGCGAGGGTGCTCGGGAAACAACGCTGCCAGTCGTGCAGGCGCGCCCGGCTCTGGTCGTAGATTTCATCATCCACGAGCGACAGGCCGCGGCGGTGATAGGCCTCGTCCCAGTGCTGCAACTGCTGTTGGAGACTGGTGATTTCCTGTTGCGCTCGCGCAGCGTTCCAGGTCGGACAGCTGGCGAGGCAAACGGACGAGAAGAGGTACAGCGATAGCGCGATCAGACGTTGCATGGCGAGCATCCTTGCTCTGATGAGTTGGTCTGGCCTCCCTCGTTGAAGGCCAGCTCATTGTCGCCGGCTCGACGCGGCGCGACCGTGCGTCAGCGCATATTGAACA
>DNMQ01000255.1 GCA_003488145.1 Pseudomonas sp. | reverse complement strand
CCCATCGGCATGGGCTCGGGCATCTGCGGCCTGATTCGCGTCCGCGACCTGCTGGGGCAGGACTGCGAAATCGTCGGCGTCGTTTCCAGCGCAGCGGACGCATACGCACAGAGCTTCGAGCAGGGGCGGATCGTCTGCACCAAGACCGCCGATACGTTCGCCGATGGCATGGCCTGCCGGATGCCTGCTGCCGAAGCACTGGAGATCATTGCCGAAGGTGCCGCACGCATCGTGCGAGTCGATGACGGCGAAATCCGCCGGGCGATCGTCGCGCTCCACGAAGACACCCACAACACCGCGGAGGGCGCCGGCGGCGCCGCACTGGCTGCCGCCATTCAGGAACGCGAGCTTAACGCGGGGGAACGCATTGCCGTCGTGCTCAGCGGCGCCAACATCGATCGCCGTGTGCTGGCGGGGATATTGACGAGCTGACGGGTGCGGCGTCGCAGTTCGATCATCTGCAACCCTCGCTGCGACCTGCTTGAAAAGCTTACCTATACGTCTGTACAGCGGTTTCAGTGAGCAAACCAACGGCATAGGATGCCAGCAATCAAAACGCCGCCATGCAACAAGTGCGAGGTCGACATGGACGATCACACTCGAGCTTTCTACGCGCATTCGACGCCCAACCCCGACAAATCGGATTGGCAGCCGTTGCGCGAGCATCTAGAAGCGGTTGCGGAGATTGCCGCTCGAAACGCCTCCGCGTTTTCCGGCGACACTCTCGCCCACCTGGCAGGCCTGCTGCACGACTTGGGTAAGTACACCGATGAGTTTCAACGGAGGGTCACTGGCGACGCGATCCGCGTTGACCACGCAACTCGCGGAGCAATCATCGCGGTTGAACGTTACGGTACCCTCGGCCACCTCGTGGCCTATGCCATCGCCGGCCACCATGCCGGGCTGGCCAATGGCAGTGAAGGTATCGAGCGCACTGCGCTGAAGGAGCGTCTCCTTGGCACTGGCCTACCGGCGCTGCTGGCTCAGTGGCAAACGGAGATACAGCTTCCTGCGCTCAATGAACTCAAGCCGCCGGCGCAAATACAGCGTGAGGGGCGTAACTTCTTTCAACTGGCCTTTCTTGGCCGGATGATCTTTTCCTGCTTGGTCGACGCCGACTACCTGAATACCGAAGCTTTCTATGACAGGACGCAAGGGCGATCGTCCCTGCGCGATCACGCCTACCCTAATCTGGCCAACCTGCGTCAGCAGCTCGATAAGCACCTGAACGGCTTCGAAGCCAATACCCCGGTCAACCAACTGCGCGGCGAGATCCTTGCTGGTGTTCGCAGCAAGGCGGGTCTGCCCCCCGGGCTATTCTCCCTGACAGTGCCCACCGGCGGCGGCAAAACGCTAGCTTCGCTGGCCTTCGCACTTGATCACGCACTGGCCCATGGGCTGCGTAGGGTCATCTACGTCATCCCTTTCACCAGTATCGTCGAGCAGAACGCGGCGGTATTTCGCAGGGCATTGGGTGAACTCGGTGAAAAGGCCGTCGTGGAACACCACAGCGCTTTTGCCGACGACCTGGGCAAAAGCCTGGAGGCCCGCAAGAAGCTCAGCCTGGCCATGGAGAATTGGGACGCGCCCATCATTGTCACCACCGCCGTGCAATTCTTCGAGAGCCTGTTTGCCGATCGCCCAGCCAGGTGTCGCAAGCTTCACAACATTGCCCGCAGCGTGGTCATCCTAGACGAGGCACAAACGCTACCACTGCATTTGCTGCGTCCCACCGTGGCCGCCATCGACGAATTGGCGCTGAACTACAACAGCAGCCTGGTCCTCTGCACCGCCACCCAGCCAGCGCTGACCGATGGACCAAGATTTCCCGGCGGCTTGCCGAATGTGCGAGAACTGGCTCCCGAGCCTGAGCACTTGTTCCAACAACTGCAGCGGGTCCAGATTCGGTCCATCGGTCCGATCAGCGATGAGGCCCTGAGTGGGCAACTACGCGAACGTGAACAGGTGCTGTGCATCGTCAACAATCGCCGTCACGCCCGCGCCCTCTACGAAGCGATTGCCGACTGCCCTGGCGCCTGCCATCTCACCACACTGATGTACGCCAAACATCGCAGCCAAGTCTTGAGCGAGGCACGCCAGCGCCTGCGTGACGGGCTTTCCTGCCGCCTGGTGTCCACCTCTTTGATCGAGGCAGGGGTTGACGTGGACTTCCCCACAGTGCTGCGCGCCGAAGCCGGCCTCGATTCCATCGCCCAGGCGGCCGGGCGCTGCAATCGCGAGGGACGTCGCGCGCTCGTAGATAGCCAGGTCCTGGTCTTCGCTCCGGAGAACGAGCAATGGAGCCCGCCGCACGAACTCAAGCAATTTGCCCAGGCCGCCCGGGAAGTCATGCGGCAACATCCGGACGATTGCCTGTCCATGGCGGCCATCGAACGCTATTTCCATTTGCTGTATTGGCAAAAAGGCAGCCGGGCCCTGGACGAAAGAAACCTGCTGGGCCTGATCGAAAAGGGTCGGCTCGACTGCTTGCCGTTCGAAACGCTGGCGAGAGAGTTCCGCATGATCGACAGCATCCAGATGCCCGTGATCATTGCCAGGGATGACGAGGCACAAGCCGCCCTGGACGATCTGGAATTCGCCGATGGCTGCGCGGGCATCGCCCGGCGCTTGCAACCCTATCTGGTTCAGGTGCCGCGTAAGGCCTATGACGCACTGCTACAGGTCGGTGCCATCCAGCCCGCGATGGCCGAACGCTACGGCGAGCAGTTCATGGTGCTGGTTAATCCTGATCTGTATCACGACCAGTTCGGATTGCGCTGGGATAATCCGGCATTCGTTAGCAGCGAACGGCTGCTCTGGTGATACGGATTTCTGGCTGGGGTTGCACTGCTCCACGGCGTGGGTTGAAACACGGAGCTTGTGGTGGATGAGGCGCCCCGGTTCGCCGGGGCGCCGTTAACTAGGGAGAG
>DNMQ01000250.1 GCA_003488145.1 Pseudomonas sp. | reverse complement strand
AGCAATGCGCTTGACGCCCTCGAGACCGGGGAGCGTCAGCGCAGTGGCGCGCTCTTGAGTCCACTTGGTCACCCGGGTGGCGGCCGGGCCGCCGTTGGGGGGGTTGTACTTGACGCCGCCATCGCCCGGCGGGTTGTGCGACGGCGTGATGACGATGCCATCGGCCAGCCCGCTGCTACGGCCCTGGTTGTACTTGAGGATCGCGTTGGAGATCGCCGGCGTCGGCGTGTAGCCCGGCTCGCCGCTGGTTTCCGGGCAACCGGCGTCGATGCGCGTCTCGATGCCGTTGGCCGCCAGTACTTCCAGCGCCGAGATGAATGCCGGTTCGGACAGCGCGTGGGTATCCATGCCCATGAACAGCGGGCCGTCGATGCCTTCCTGGCGGCGGTAATCGCAGATCGCCTGGGTGGTGGCGAGGATGTGCCACTCGTTGAAGCTGCCCTTGAGCGAGGAGCCGCGGTGCCCGGAGGTGCCGAACGCCACCTGCTGCGCCGGGTCGGACGGGTCCGGCCGGTCGCTGTAGTAACGCGCCACCAGGCGCGGCAGGTGGGTCAGGGTGTGCGGGTCGGGCAGGCGTCCTGCGTTGGCGGCGATACTCATCGGTCAGTCCTGTGCGAAAAGGCGGTACGCCGGCCCAGGCGGGCGTGGCGCGAAGCGAATGAAACGCCAGTCGGCGCCATTTATCCAGAGCTTCGACCGCATCAGCGCCGGCGGTTCCATGCGCGGTGTTATCCAGCCTGCGACGCCACGGCGCAACCAGGGCCATGCGCGCTCGTCGCCCCGCCGGAACCTCCACTGCAGCCCCCTTTCCACTGCTTAGCGGCTCGCGTTCGCGAGCCCGTGACCAGGAGGTTGTCACATGAACGTCGACGAACGAATCCGTCAGCGCGCCTATGAAATCTGGCACGCCGAAGGCCAGCCGGAAGGCAAGGAAAGCGAGCATTGGCAACAGGCCCGCGAGGAAATCGAACCCTTCTACAAGGAAGGCGACGCCGAGGCCGGCAGTGTGGAAAGCAGTGTGGCGATACCCATGCCGAAATCGGACAACATGCATTAACCACGCAGGCAGGGCGGCGAAGGCGCAGCAGGCGTCGTCCCGCCCGAATCTGCTGCCACGTTCTCACCCTTCCCATCCTCTGCCCCGGCGCGCTGGAGCCTGCCGCTGCGCGCTGCTAGAGTGCCGCCGCTTGCCAACCACCGGCTGACAGGACGTCTGCCCAGCCACCGCACAGGATGCCTCCATGAAAAAGCTCGCACTCGCCGTTGCCGTACCTCTGGCCCTCTTCGGCGCCGCCACCTTCTACACCAGCACCCAGGTCGAATCGACCGCCCGTGATGCCGTCGACCAGGCCAACCTCAAGCTGCGCGAGATGGGCATCGGCGCCGGTGCCGAGGTCGGCCTCACCCTGCTCAGCTTCGAACGCGGCCTGCTCTCCAGCACCGCGCGTTACCAGATCGACATCGAAGTGGCGGACGACGAAGGCAACACCGAACACTACGCTCTGCTGCTGCAGGATCGCCTCGAACACGGTCCCTTCCCCATGTCGCGTCTGAGCCGTGGCCAGCTGATGCCGGTCGCCGCGCAGAGCCATTTCGAACTCGAACGCACGCCGCTGACGCAAAAGCTGTTCGACGCTGCCGCCGGCGAAGTGCCGTTGGTGGGTGACGTGACCATCGGCTACGACGGCGGCCAGGCCGGCGATCTGCGCACCGCCGCGCTGAACATCGAGGACGAAGACGGCAGCGTGCGCATCGCCCCCGCCAACCTCAACTTCGAGGCGAACAAGGACGGCAGCGACGTACGCATGGACGGTGAACTGGCGGAAGTCGACATCGACCTGCAGCGCAGCGACAGCGGCCAGCCGGTACAGGTGAGCCTGCGCGGCATCGGCCTGAGCGCCGACAAGCAGGATTATGACGCGGGCTTCGGCTTCGGCCCGTCCGCCATCACCCTGGAACGCATGGAAATCAAGGCCGGCGACGAACCCGCCGTGGTCATCCAGCAGGCCTCCGTCGAGGAGTCGCTGAGCCGCGGCAGCCGTGGCCTCGACCAGACCATCGCCTACCGCATCGGCGAGGTCAGCGCCAAAGGCCAGGCCTTGCGCAACCTCACCCTCGCCTTCAGCCTGCGCAACCTCGAGGAAAGCAGCCTCAAGGCGCTGGTCGCGAGCTACAAGGCAATCCTCGACAGCAGCGCCACGCCGGAGGAATCCTTCGTCGGCATGACCGCCGCCCAGCAGCAGGAACTCCAGGCGCACGGCCTGCAGCTGCTGGAACACAAACCCACCCTGGCCCTCGACGAGTTCGGCTTCGAGACCGCCCACGGTTCGGCCCGCCTGTCCGTCGTGCTCGACCTGCAATCGCCGAGCGCAGAAGCCTTCACCCCGGATGCGATGATCACCAGCATGCTCGCCTCGCTCAAGGCCGAAGCCGGTATCGACAAAGACCTGGTGCGCGACATCGCCGGGCTGGTCGCGCAGAACAACCAGCCTGACGGCCAGCTCGATAAGGCGGCACTGCAGCAGGAAACCGACGCCGCCACCGAGCTGTTCAGCGGCATGGCGCTGGACACCGGCTGGTCGCGCCTGGAAGGCGAACGCCTGGTCAGCTCGCTGCATTACGCAGACAACCGGGTGACCTTCAACGGCCGCGAAATGAGCGTGCAGGAATTCATCGGCTTCGCCTTCGGTTCGGCGCAGAACGCCGGTCTGCTCGGCCAGTAAGCGCCAGCCTGCGGATGCGTCCGCAGTGACAGAAAACCCCGCGGCCCTGTTCAGCACCTCGCTGGGCAGGGCCGTGTCGCTTTGGGCCGCTTGCGGACGTTCCAATCACGCCCACCCCCTGAAACCGCCCTACCCCCAACCCCGGTTACGCGATCGCTGACTCTCATCCTCTCGCGGCCGCAACCTGCATCTACCCGCGCCCGCACGCCTGGGCGGATCGCCCATCGCGTCACGCTATTCCGATATTCTCCTGCGCTCCGTCCGGTTGCTGGAACCATCGTCGCCCTTGCCGCCTCTGCTGAATATGACCAATGCGCAAGGCTGAGTCGGGACATAGCCGATTCCGCTCTGACGCACCGAGAGAACGCACGCCCATTCACACTATTAAACCTCTGGCAGATGGAAGCGCCCGGCCGAGGTTTCATTCAAGGGTTCCGCTAGTCCGATGACGCAGACGCTCAACTATCAGGCGATATTCGAAGCCGTCCCCAACCTGCATCTGATCCTCGCGCCTGATCAGGATTTCACCATCCTCGCTGCAAGCGACGCGCAACTGCGCGCCACCCACACGCGCAGGGAAGAAAGCGTGGGCCGACCGGTATTCGACGTGTTCCGCAAGAATCCGGACGATCCAACCGAGTTCGGCACCGGTGTACTGCGCGACTCGCTTGAGCGTGTGCTGCGCAGCCGCGCGCCGGATCGCATGGCGATCACCCGCTATGACATCCCCCGGCCCGCAGCGCTGGGCGGCGGTTTCGAGCTGCGCTACTGGCGGCCGCTGAATGTTCCGGTGCTCGATCAGCGGGGTGAGGTGCTCTACATCATCCACCAGGTCGAAGACGTGACTGAGGAGGTCCAGCGGGAGCACAGCGACAGTCTCAGCCACTTCGAGGAGCGTTTTCGCGCTGCGTTGCTCGCTTCCGGCATCGGCACCTTCACCTGGTTTCTCAGTGATGGCAGCCTCAGCCTGGACAGCTCGCTGGAGCAGATCTTCCATCTGCCACTTGGGCAGCAGGTCACCAGCGTCGATGGCTTCGTCCAGCAGGTCCATCCCGATGACCGTGCACATGTGCGCCTGGCCTTCGACCATTACGCCAAGGGCGATGACTTCACCGCGGAGTTTCGCCTGGTGAATGCCGGTGCGGAATGCTGGCTGGCCTGCAAGGCCAAGGCCTTTCGCGATGCCAACGGCACGCTCGCCTATGTCGCCGGCGCCTGCACCGACATCAGCGCACGCAGGTATGCCGAAGACGCGCTGCGCGTCAGCGAGAACAGCCTGCGCCAGCTCAACGAGACCCTCGAAGCGCGGGTGGCCACCGAGGTCACCGAGCGCAGCCGCGCCGAAGAAGCCCTGCGCCAGGCGCAGAAGATGGAGGCCGTCGGCCAGCTCACCGGCGGTATCGCCCACGACTTCAACAACCTGCTGACCGGCATCATCGGCAGCCTCGACCTGATGCAGCGACGCCATCAGCGCAACGAGCCGCTGGAGCTGGAGCGCTATATCGGCGCCGCCGTGACGTCCGCCCAGCGCGCCGCCGCGCTGACCCAGCGGCTGCTGGCCTTCTCACGGCAGCAGGCGCTCGACCTCAAGCCGGTCGACGTCAACCAGCTGGTGGCCTCGCTGGAGGATCTGCTGCATCGCACCACGGGCGAGAACATCACCATCGAGACGCGCCTCAGCGGCGGGTTGCTGCCGGCCTGCATGGATGTGAATCAGCTCGAGACCGCGCTGATCAACCTCGTCATCAATGCGCGAGATGCCATGCCCTACGGCGGCCGGATCACACTTTCGACCGCCAGCTTCACCATGGGCAAGTCACCCGACTCAAATAAAAGCGGCATGGCCGCGGGTGAGTATGTGCTGCTCAGCGTCGTCGACACCGGCACCGGCATGGCGCCGAATGTCATGGCGCGAGCCTTCGAGCCGTTCTTCACCACCAAGCCGATCGGCCAGGGCACCGGACTGGGGCTGTCGATGGTCTATGGCTACATCAAGCAGTCCAAGGGCTACATCCAGATCGAATCCGAGCCGGATATCGGCACGCGGGTGCACCTCTACCTGCCGGTGCATCAGGGCGAAGTCACCGCCCTCGCCCACGAACCCGAACGCACGCCCACAGGCGCCGGCGAAACCATCCTGGTGGTCGAGGATGAGCCGGTGGTACGCGCGCTGGTGGTCGAAGTGCTGAACGAGCTGGGCTATGAAACGCTGGAAGCCGGCGAAGCCAGCGAAGCGCTCCGTATCACCGAGAGCGGGCAGCGCATCGACCTGCTGATCTCCGACGTCGGCCTGCCCGGCATGAACGGCCGGCAACTGGCCGACATCGCCCGCCAGCAACGCCCCGGCCTGAAAGTGCTGTTCGCCACCGGCTATGCCGAGAGCTTCGCCGCCAACGATTTTCTCGGCCCGGACATGGCGGTGATCACCAAGCCCTTCGCCATCGATGTCTTCGCCACCAAGGTCGGCGAGATTCTCGGCAACGGCTGAGGCATGGCCGGCTACGCGCCCAGGCGCTCGCTGAGAAAGTCGATAAAGCAGGCGATGCGCGAGGCCAGCGCGCTGTTGCGGTAGTACACCGCGTTGATCGGCTGGCGCACGTCGACGCGCTGCGCCGCCAGCACCTCCACCAGCTCGCCGCGCTGGCGATCCTTCTCGGTCATGAAGTCGGACAGACACACCAGCCCCTCGCCGGCCAGTGCCAGTTCACGCGCCGTATCGCCGCTGGAGACACGCAGCGCCGGGGTGATCCGCCAGCTCTCGCCCAGCGCATGGCGCAGCGGCCAGTCGTTGAGACGGTCCGGCTCGGTAAAGCCGATCAGGCCGTGATCCGCCAGGTCCTCGACCTGCAGCGGCACGCCATGCGGCTGCAGATAGGCCGGGCTCGCCAGCACCCGGCGCATGGTGTGACACAGCGGCCGCGCATGCAGGCTGGAATCCGGCAACGGGCCGATGCGGATGGCCAGATCGGTGCGCCGCTCCAGCAGGTCGATGATGCGGTCGTCGCTGTACAGCTCCAGCTCGATCTGCGGGTAGCGCGCGCGAAAGTCGCCGATCAGCGGTGCGATCACATGCAGCATGAACGGTGAAGCGGTGTTGACCCGCAGACGCCCCGCCGGTGTCTGCCGCCGCAGCGCCATCTGCTCCTCGGCCTCCTCCACGCTGGCCAGAATGCGCCGCGCCTGCGCCAGGAACACCTCGCCCTCCTCGGTCAGCTCGAGGCGCCGTGTGGTGCGGCGCAAAAGCGTCACCGCCAGCTTGTCCTCCAGCCGACTCAACGCCCGGCTGACGCCCGAAGCGGTCTGGTCCAGCTGCACGGCCGCGGCGCTGATCGAGCCACTGTCGACCACGCTGACAAAGGCGAGCATTTCGTCGAGGTTGGTTTTCATCGGTGGGGTCGCATTGAATGGCGGGCAGGAGCAGCGAGTCTGGCGGCAGCGCCGCGTGGCGGCAACCGGACCGGCGCGGGCCCCCGGCGGCAGGCCCGTCGATCAGCCGGCCGGCGAAGGGTGCCACGGCCTCAAACACCCTTTTCGTTCGGCCCCGGCACATTCACCCTGTCCAGCGTGGAACGGCTGTCGCCTGCGCCATCGGTGATCACGCTGAAACTGCCATCGGTCTCCAGCACCACCGCCTCGATGCCATCCAGCGCGGCCAGCCCCTGACTGCGCGCGGCGGCCCGCACCTCGTCCTCGGTCACCCGCGCCACGCGCATGGCATCGCCGAGAAAACGCCCGCGAAAGAACAGCAGCGCCGGCTCGCCCGTCACCGTACGCCGCACCCACGCTACCCGCACGCTGGACCAGGTGACCACATACTGCAGCCCGATCAACAAGGCGAACGCCAGCACCCCCTCGGCCAGCGACACATCGCGATTGAGCAGAATCGTCGCGAAGGTCGAACCCAGCGCCACCGTCACCACCAGATCGAACGCATTCATCTTCGACAACGTCCGCCGCCCCGACAGGCGCAACAACAGCACCAGGCTGATATAGGCCAGCACGCCGATTACCAGCGTCCGTATCAATGTCGTTCCGCTACTGAAAAACATGCCTTCCACGATCACCTCCGCAACTGAGCCATGCAGGGGTGGACAGGGAAGGCGGGCGGAAAGTGCACACGGCGCCAGTGACCGCGCGTCAGGCGACAGTGTGAAAACCGAGGATTAATCCATCGTCTGCTTTACCCATACGGAAGCAGTGGCTAATGTGCCAGCACGCGCAGCAATTGCGCACTCGATCACGGTTCCGCTGCGACGCTACGATCTGCACCGGCCCGCTACCAAGGAAGGTAAAGATGGCGCGCTTTTTCCCTGTCCGCTCGCAATGCCAGTTCGACACACCCGTAAAGTGGCGTTTTGCAGCGATGGTGCTTTCGGTGGGCTGCACCGTCGTCACTGAACTGCTCTCCAGTCGAGATGCCGACGAAGACGGCGTTACCATCATCGTCCCCGAAAGCACCGGCCACTGCGACGCGTTTCCCGAACCTCATCCACTGCGTAGGCCATTGGCAGGAATGGGACTGCCTGGTTCCCGTGCCTACGACGACCTGGGCAATGGCCGGGCGCTAAGCGGCATGGCCGTGATCTACCGCAGCACCTCCCAAGCCCAGGCCGCAGAACACGCGCTGACCCAGGCGGCTCTCGCTTACGCCTATGGCGCTAACTCGAGAGCCCGCACCGAACTCTATGGCAGTGAAAACAGGGTGGCAGCATTCATTCCAGCAAAGGGCCGGAGTTCGGGCCGGCCCTCATCCCTGGTCTTGACGAGATGCCGAAAAGGGCGATGCCGAAGCGGATGAACCGCGGTTGTTGTACGTCGCAATGACGCGCGCGATCGATGGTTTGTGATGACCTATCAGGTGCATTCGGACTTCACGAGGCGGGTGCAGGACGCGATTGGTGGGGTGAGGGAGGGGCTTGGAGTGATGCGGGAGAGTTGTGCGTGATTAACAAGTTAACTGGTCATTTTGGTTCAGGCGCAACGCATATTAGGCGATGCATGTTACGGCTTTACCGATGTTTTATAAAGTTCTGAGCGCGCGTCGCTATGGCTGTAAGATTCCGGCTAGAACGGTTTTTATGCCCGTCTGGAATGTTATACACCAGTCCCGTCGGGCGTCTTATACACCAATCGGTGTCTAATTATAGTTAGGCTAGAAACTCGTCAGGAGTACAATATGAGCATTGACCTTTTCAACTATGACTATGTTCCCGCTGGCGAGCCCATAAAGACAATAGAGCACGGATTTATATTTTTCGTTCATGATGGAAGAAACGCTTGGCACAGCACATGGGTACAAAAATACTACCCTGGCTGCATGCACTCGACGCTAGACGAGGCAAAAAAATATTGCGAAAAGAACAGAACCAATGGGAGTGTTTTTTACATAACAGAGATCCCAGTCATCATAGTTTGCTTTCGATATGGAAAATTAATAGCAACCCAACTAAACACAAATATGCCGTTTGAAAGTTACCACCCGCAAAACGATACAATACCCGGGGACGGTACCAGACAAGAGAAAAGGAGCATGCCATCCACAATAGAAGAAATAACAACATCGCTAAACACAGGCTGCTCCCACTGGAAGCAGCCACAGCAGCACAACCAGCCCGTGATTTTGCTTTGGATGTTTGACCCAAGCGCTTACATAACACCAGTTGAAAATAGGCCTCTAATAAAATACAAGTCCTTCTCCCATGGCAAGAAATATCTCTTAGGTTGGAGCACGCTAGACAAGTCAATAAACCCAACAAGGATCATTGAGATCGTCGACTCTTACGAACTGGAACAGCGAGCAAGCAAAGTCAGGAATATTTCCAGCACAAGAACCACCAAGAACTCGTCAACCGCTTGCCCCCATGAGCAAGCAGTGAAGGATACAGCATATTCAATTTGCGGGAGGCTAACTAAAACTTACGGCAAAGCAGTCCACTTGCAAGAAATCATAAAATTAGACTCAAATACATTCCAAGCAAGGCTTTGCGTTGAGGTTTTTAAAAAAATTAGAAGCATTACATATATGATATCAATAGACAGCAATGCAAAGGTGAACGGCATAGAGCTTGTAGAAAGCCATTCTGAAATTTAAGCAATGAATGAGGCCAGGGCAATTGATCCAACTTAACGCCTAACAATTGGTTAAAACCATTCGGTGCGCTCACTGAGCCAGTTGAAGCCCGGTCCCTTACCAAATACAGATTTATTTTTAGATGGCTAGCGTCATACCACCCAGTCACTTTCTTCGGCTAGGCTTTCTACTCCCTTTCACCAGGTAAGCTCCCATGCACCTAACGACTCTCCTCGTCCCAACCTATACGCAAATGCTCAAAACCCTCTCCGGCTGGCTAAAGAAGGCGCAGGCCCAGCGACCGGAAGCGGAGGCGCAGGCGTTGTTATCTGCGCGGCTGGCGCCGGATATGTTTCCGCTGTCGACTCAGGTTCGCTTTGCCTGTGTGCAGGCGCAGGAGGCCGTTTGCCGGCTGAGAGGCGAGGCCTTCCCGACTGTGATCAACGAACTGCTGGACGAGGGGCGGCAGGCGGGTGGGAAAAAGGGGACAGATTGAACTGACCCCGATTTCAC
>DNMQ01000251.1 GCA_003488145.1 Pseudomonas sp. | reverse complement strand
GAAGAGGAACGCCCGGACATCACCCGGGCGTTTCTGCATTTTCTCGCCACTCGCGCGTGCCAGGCCGAAGCGCTGTACATACTCGGCGACTTTTTTGAGGTCTGGATCGGCGACGATGCCATGACACCCTTCCAGCAATCGATCGCCGACGCGTTACGCGCCCTGAGCGAACGCGGTACGCGCATTTACCTGATGCACGGCAACCGTGACTTCATGCTGGGCACGGGCTTCTGCCGCGCGGCGGGCTGTACGCTGCTGGGCGACCCGAGTGTGGTCGAGCTCGGCGGTGAGCGCGTCCTGCTGATGCACGGCGACAGCCTGTGCACCCGCGACGAAGGCTACATGCGGCTACGGCGTTTGCTGCGCAATCCGCTCAGCCTGTTCATCCTGCGTCATCTGCCGTTGTCCACTCGCCGAAAACTCGCGCGCAAGCTGCGCAATGAAAGTCGCGCCCAGACGCGCATAAAGGCTTCGGACATCATCGATGTCACCCCGGAGCTGATCCCTCGAGTACTCGCCGAGCATGGCGTGCGGACCCTGATCCATGGCCACACCCATCGCCCCGCGACACACGAACTGGAAGTCGACGGCCGCCCGGCACGGCGCATCGTGCTCGGCGACTGGGACCAGCAAGGCTGGGCGTTACAGGTCGACGAGAGCGGCTTTCAACAGGCCCCGTTCGATCTGAACTAAGCCGCCAGCGGCACGCCGCTGTGGAAGCGAAACTCGGCGTCCGGGCTTTCGATGAGTTCGCGCTCGCGTTCACGTACCCGAATGATCGCCGCATCGACATCGGCCGCATCGCCATATTGGTACGCCAGCTTGAGATAGTCCTGAAAGTGCCGCGCTTCCGACTTGAGCAGCCCGTGATAGAACTTGCCCAGCTCCTCATCCAGATGCGGCACCAACATGGCGAAACGCTCACAGGAGCGTGCCTCGATAAAGGCACCGATCACCAGCGTATCAGTCAGCCGGTATGGCTCATGATTGCGTACGAGTTCACGCAGGCCGGCTGCATAGCGTGACGACCCAACGTTCCGCAGCTGGATCTCTCGTCGGCGAACGATTGCCAGTACCTGCTCGAAATGACGCAGCTCCTCACGGGCGAGGCGCGACATCTTGTTCTGCAGGTCCGGTTTGTCAACGTAGCGGAACATCAACTGGAACGCCGCACCTGCCGCCTTCTTCTCGCAGTTTCCATGATCGATGAGCATCACATCCTGATTCTGCAACGCTGCATCCACCCATGCGGCGGGTGTGGCACAACCGAGGAATTCGTTGAGATCAGGAAGCATGTCTAGCCTTGCATATTCAGGAACTTAATAAGCCGACAGTTAAATGGCACCGCCGGACACCGGACGGGCATTATTGCGAATGCCGCGCGGAGCAGCCAGCCTTGCTTGATATACATCACGGTCGGCATCGCAGGCTTGTCTATAGTTGACCAACCCGCATCTGGAAATGGAGCCGATCATGCAAGCCATTCGCTGCATCCTCGTGGTAATTGATCCGAACCAGCCACAAGAGCTGGCCTTGAAACGAGCACGCCTAATCTCGACCGTCAGCCAGTCGCGCCTGCACCTGCTGGCCTGCGATGCCAAGCACGATCACAGCGGGCATCTGGCGAATCTGCGTGCGCAGCTGGAAAGCGAGGGGCATCAGGTCACCACACAACAGGCATGGCACGAAAGTCTGCACCAAACCATCATCGCTGCCCAGCAGGCCGAGGGCTGTGGTCTGGTCGTCAAGCAACACGTGCCGGACAACCCGCTCAAGCGCGCCCTGCTTACGCCGGAAGACTGGAAGCTGCTGCGCTACTGCCCCTGCCCGGTGCTAATGGTGAAAACCGACAACCCATGGACCGGTGGCAACATCCTCGCTGCGGTGGATGTGGGCAATGCCGATCTCGAGCACCGTACGCTCCACGCCACCATCGTCAACCACGGCTACGAGATCGCCAACCTGGCTGACGGCAAGCTGCACGTGATCAGCGCGCACCCTTCCGCCATGCTGTCGGCGGCCGACCCGGCGTTCCAGTTGAAGGAAACCATCGAGGCGCGTTATCGCGAGGCCTGCAAGCGCTTCCAGGAGGAGTTCGATATTCCGGACGCACAGCTGCACGTCGAGGAGGGTCCGGCCGATGCGCTGATCCCCAGGGTCTGTCATCAGCTCAAGGCCGTCGTCACGGTCATCGGCACAGTGGCACGCACGGGCTTCTCCGGCGCGCTGATGGGCAATACCGCCGAAGTGGTGCTGGATACGCTGGAAAGCGACGTGCTGGTACTCAAGCCGGACGACGTCATCGACCACCTCGAAGATCTGGTCCGCCATTGAGACCGTAGAAACGAAAGCCCTGCAGCGGGCTTTCGTTCTCAGATGCGCAGATCCATGCCTTCACGCAGGAACCGCGGCGCGATGTAACGCTCGTAGTGGGCTTCGGACAGCAGAAAGAATTCCCGGTCGACCGCGTCGCGCAGCTCCGGTAGCGGCCACTCGCGAAATTCCGGAAGCAGGACGACGCCATAGGCCTCGAGCTGCTGAATGACCCGAGCGCCGCGAGCTATCAATTGATATGCCCAGCAATAGGGCGACTGCTCCGGGACGAAACGGATCTGTCGGGCCTCCAACTGCTGGCGAAGCAACTGCGGGCCGAGCACCTCGAGCTTGGCCGCCATGACCTGGGCCAATAGGGTTTCCAGCCGCCGCCATACCGCACGCTTTTCCATATCGTCATAGGCGTTCCAGTTCACCACCTCGTGGTGAAAGCGCTTGCAGCCGCGGCATACGACGTCACCGTAGACCGTCGAGCAGAGACCTATGCATGGGGTTTTGATGCGCTGGCTGGACATGGCTGAACAGGTTTGATGGCCGGCCGCGCATCTTAGACTTTTGTCCAACCGGGGTCACCCGGCTTTGCATGCGGATCGGCCGAATCCCTCCGCGAGCCCTGTGATTGGCGGCCCCGAGCTTGTCCGGAGAAGCGCGCCAGACACGACTCGCACCCCAGCGGCCAGCCGCGCTCGACTTAACTTCGTGAGCCATTTCCGCTAGACTCAGCCCGCCGTTTTTGGCGCCATAGTCCGCACGAAGCTGTTTTCAAAGCGTCACGAGCACAGTTTGACCCGGCAACGTGCCGGATGCGCAGAGCTGCCTGTTCCCTGCTCATCCGGCCTCGTCCGCCAGCGTAAAACTTTGAAAACAGCTTCCGGATGCGCGTCCCGAAACACCCATGGGACCAATGATGAGGGTAAAAACTGTGCTTGAAGCCTATCGCAAACACGTAGAAGAGCGTGCCGCCCAGGGCGTCGTGCCCCAGCCGCTGAACGCCGAACAGACCGCCGGCCTGATCGAACTGCTGAAGAACCCGCCAGCGGGCGAAGAAGCATTCCTCGTTGACCTGATCACCAACCGCGTCCCCGCGGGCGTCGACGAGGCTGCCTACGTCAAGGCCGGCTTCCTGTCCGCCCTGGCCAAGGGCGAAACCTCCTCTCCGCTGCTGAGCAAGCAGCGTGCCGTCGAACTGCTGGGCACCATGCAGGGCGGCTACAACATCGCCAC